>JALSLT010000096.1 GCA_026988135.1 Desulfurobacterium sp. | reverse complement strand
AGCATTATGGCTTAAAACAGCACAGTTTGGAGATGATAAAGACAGGGTTGTTAAACGTTCAAACGGAGAATATACCTATTTTGCTTCAGATATTGCATACCATTACGATAAGATAGAGCGGAGATATGATAAAGGAATAGACATATGGGGAGCTGACCACCACGGTTATATTCCGAGAGTTAAAGCGGCTATTGAAGCACTTGGAAAACCGGCAGACTGGCTTGAAGTTATACTGATTCAACTTGTTAAACTTTTTAAACACGGTAAAGAAGTAAAAATGTCCAAGCGGGCTGGAAATTTTGTTACCCTTGAATGGCTTTTTGATGAAGTTGGTGTTGATGCTGTCAGGTTTTTCTTTTTAACTAAAAGACACGATACTCCCCTTGATTTTGATATTGATCTTGCAGTTTCAGAGAAAAGTGAAAATCCTGTTTACTATGTTCAGTATGCTCATGCACGAATTTCAAGCATTTTGGACAAAGCCACAGAAGAGGGACTTTCCCCGTCGGAGGAAAATGTTGGACTGATTGCTAATGACGAATTTGAACTGATAATAAAATGTTTGGGTTTGAAAACAACAATAGAAAATGCCGCTTTAAAAAGAGAACCGCATCTTTTGCCTTACTACCTGATGGAACTTGCTTCGGCTTTTCATAAGTATTACAACAAAAACAGAATAGTAGATAAAGAGCAACCAGAACTTTCCAGTGCAAGACTTTATGTGGCTGAAGCTGTGAAGAAGACATTAAAAGAAGGGTTAAATATATTGAACATAAATGCTCCAAGGAGGATGTAAAAAATGGAAAAGAATAGGAAATTATACTACATTTTGATGGGAACAGCTGTTGTTCTTTTAACTTCAGCCTATGGTGTGGGATTTTATGTAGGAAAAGATTCGGGTTATACTCAAGCTGAAAAAAAGTTTGAGGTAGAGAAGAAAAAGCTACTTAGAACTATTGCTTCCTTGACTCCTCTTTCTCGTCCAAAACCGGAAGAAAAGGTGGTAGTAGTTAACGGACAACCTTCGATGAAAAGCGAAGAAGAAAAACCTGTAAAAAAACAAGAAAACAAAACGGAAGAGCAAAAACTTAACAAAAAATCGCTTAAGGAAGAAAAGCAACAGATTGTAAAGGAAAAAGAACCGGTACGTAAGTCCGAAACTAAACCGCAAAAAGAAAAAACAGAGAAGAAAAACATAGAGAAGAAAAACTACTTTATTCAGGTAGGAATATTTAGAAGTGAAGTAAATGCCAAAAAGCTTGCTTCCAAGTTGAAAAAGAAAGGTATTTCGGCTTCAGTAGATAAAAGGAAAGGTTACTATAGAGTTAAAGCCGGAATGTTTACAAAGAAAGAAGCTGAGACAGTTCTAAAAAAACTCAAAGATATGAAACTTTCCGGAATTATAAAGAGGAGGTAACGTTTGATAGATACTCATGCACATCTTCATTTTACCCAGTATGATAGTGATAGGCATAAAGTAATAGAGGAATGCAATCAAAAGCTTGATGGAGTTATTACTGTAGGATGCAACCTCGAAGATAGTAAAAAGGCCGTTAGTCTTGCAACTTCCAATTATAGAATTTATGCAACCGTAGGTGTTCATCCTCATGATGCGGTTAATTACGATAAAAGTGTTAAAGAAGAATTAAGGAAACTTCTTCAGAACGAAAAGGTTGTAGCAATAGGAGAAGCAGGCCTTGATTTTTACAGAAATATATCTCCAAAAGGAAAACAGGAAGAGATTTTCAGGTTACAGATTGAACTTGCAAGAGAGCTTAAAAAACCGATTGTAATTCATACAAGAGAAGCTTCTGTTGAAATGTCACAATTTATCAGAACAGAAATGGAAGGAGTGAAAGGGATAATTCACTGCTTTAACGGTGATAGGGAACTGCTTGAAGCAGCTTTGGAACACGGATTTTTTATCTCCTATGCCGGACCTGTAACATATCCGAAAAACGAAACACTGAGAGAAACATTAAAAGATGTTCCTTCTTCAAGAATTCTTATAGAAACAGATGCTCCCTATCTTTCCCCTCAAAAGAAAAGAGGAAAGAGGAATCATCCTGTTTATGTTGCATATACACTTAAAACAATAGCCGAATATCTGGGTTTAAACTTTTCCGATATTGATCGGATAACAACCGTAAATGCCAAAAGGGCTTTTAACCTTCCCATGACGAAAGAGGAAAAATCTCCAAAACTTGTTTATAAAGTCAGGAATAGCTTATATATAAACCTTACAACAAAATGTCCCTGTGACTGTTCTTTCTGTTTCAGAGGAAAGGAGAATTATGTTCTGGGCTATAATCTCAACCTTGATAGAGAACCGATAGCAGAAGAGTATATGTATAGGATAAAAAATCCCGGCATTTATAATGAAGTTGTTTTCTGCGGTTATGGAGAACCTTTTGAAAGATTTGATACTCTATTAGAAGTGGCCCGATGGACTAAAAAAATGGGCGCAAAGGAAATAAGAATCAATACTAACGGGCTGGGCTATCTCATAACCGAAAACGATTCAATTCTTAATGAACTAAAAGGAGTTGTAGATACTTTTAATATCAGTATTAACGCTTCTACTCCGGAAGAGTATTATCCTATAGTGAAACCCTCTTTTGGAAAAGAAAGTTTTGAGAGTGTGCTAAAATTCACGAAAGATGCAAAAAAAGCAGGTTTTAATGTTGTTATTTCTGCCGTTGAAACAGATGGTTTTAATAGAGATTCCTTTATCCGGTTTGCTAAAAAACTTGGTGTGGAATGGAGGATAAGAAACAGGAAAATTGTTTAACGGAGGCTTTAAATGGCTGGGATTGTCAGATTCGGAATTTCGATAGATGAAAAACTTCTTGAAAGATTTGATGAGTATATAGAAAAAAAAGGTTACGTAAGCCGCTCCGAAGCAGTTAGAGATTTAATAAGAAATGCACTTATCGAAGAATCGGTGGGAGAAGATAAAAATGTCTTCGGAACAATCACTATTGTTTTCGATCATCATCAGAAAGAGCTTGAAGACAAACTGACAGATATTGAACATGACTATATGAAAAATATAATCTCATCACTTCATGTTCACATCGATCATCACCACTGTATGGAAACGATAGTGGTAAAGGGAAAAGCAAGTGAAATAAGGGAACTTGCGAATAAAATAATAAGTCAAAAAGGCGTAAAGCATGGCAAACTTGTAGTTACGGGAATAGAACCTTGATTTAATTCAGCTTTCTACCATATTTATTTTTGCAAAGATTTTGGAGGCTGAAAAAATGGCTGGACATTCAAAATGGGCAAATATTAAACATAAAAAAGCTGCACAGGATGCAAAAAGAGGGAAAGCATATACTAAGCTTGCAAGGGAAATTACAGTTGCAGCAAGAGAAGGCGGTGGAGATTCCGAATTCAATCCGAGGTTAAGAGCTGCTATTGAAAAAGCCAAAAAAGTTAACATGCCGAAAGAAAATATAACAAGAGCAATTAAAAGAGGAACCGGAGAGATTGCCGGAGAAACTTATGAAGAGGTAACATACGAAGGATACGGTCCCGGAGGTGTTGCTGTTATTGCTAAATGTTTGACAGACAATAGAAATAGAACGGCATCAGAAGTCAGACATGCTTTTTCAAAACACGGTGGAAATCTTGGGACATCAGGTTGTGTTTCATGGATATTTGAGAGGAAAGGAGTGATAACTATTCCTGCCGAAGGGAGAGATGAAGAAACCGTTATGATGATAGCTATAGATGCCGGAGCTGAAGATTTCCTGACAGATGACGGTACGTTTATCGTCTTTACCCAACCATCTGACCTTGAAACTGTTAAGAAGGCTATTGAAGATGCGAATCTTGAAATAGATGAAGCGAAACTTGACCTTGTCCCCCAGAATACAACAAAAGTCGAAGGAGAAATTGCCCAAAAAGTATTGAAGCTTTTGGAGCGTCTTGAAGATTTGGATGATGTTCAGGAGGTATATTCCAATTTTGATATGCCTGATGAGGTTATGGACAATGAATAGACTTTTGTCCGGAGCTTTAGCCTTTTTGCTTTTTTCCTCTTCGGCAAGTGCTGTTAATATACGCTCTGTCGTTGAGAAGGAATCAATTGCTCTATTGAAAGAGCAATTTACCGATAAAAGTGTAGCTATTTCCCAAGCTGAAAACGGTATTCCGGATATTCCATGGAACGAGCCCGGAATTCAGTTTTGGACTCAATACTATTCTAACCGTGTTAACCGATTAAAGCTTGTCCAACATGTTAAAAGACATGAAATGTTTTTACCTTATATTTTGCCTGTTATAAAAGAAGAGGGAGTTCCTGAAATTTTCGCGTATCTTCCGATTATAGAGAGTAACGGAAATCCGTCTGCCGTATCTCGAGCAGGAGCTGCAGGTTTATGGCAACTCATGCCAAGAACGGCAAGACTTTACGGATTGAGAGTAAATCGTTATGTGGATGAAAGGTTTGACATCGGAAAATCAACAAAGGCAGCCATAAGATATCTGAAGAAACTTCACAGCATTTTTGGCAAATGGGATTTAGCTATTGCTGCCTATAATGCCGGTCCGGGGAAAGTAAGCAGATTATTAAAGAAGTATAAAACAAATTCCTTTTGGGATTTGGCAAAATTACCGGATGAAACATTAAATTATGTTCCCAAATTTTATGCTATTGCGGAGCTCTTGAATACCGGCACAATTAAAGTTACTACTCAAAATCATAAACTTCTGAAAGTGAAGATACTTTCCAAAACAAGCCTCTATGCTATTTCAAAAAAACTCAAGGTAAGATATTCTACTTTAAAAACATATAATAGACAGTATCGCTCCGGAGTGGTTTATCCTCATAGGTATGTTTATATACCTTCATTTGCGGTAAAAAACAGAAAGTTTTTAGCAAAGGCAAAAGATGCCAAAATTTATATCTACAAACCTTACAGAAGGGAAAAAGTTGCAAAAATAGCGAGAAAGTTTGGAACTGATACCAAAACAGTCAAAATGGTTAATAAAATCAAAGGCAAATACGCTTATAAAGGTCAAGTTTTAGTGATTTTAGCCTATAATGGAGAAAGGGAGAATGTAGCAGTCAGATGAATGATAAAGTAAAAGCAGAAGATACTGTTATTTTCTACGATAAAGAAAAAGATAAGAAGTATTTTATAAACCTTTCATTAACTCCGAAATTCGGGACAGAATACGGGATTATAGAAACGGAAAAGCTTATCGGCATTGAATATGGAGCAGAAATAAAAACCCATAAAGGGTATCCTTACCTTCTGCTGCCCTCAACTGTTTACGATTTCATAATGTATAAACTTAATAGATTAACTCAGATAATCTATCCGAAAGATGCAGCTTACATAGCTTTGCGCCTTGATGTAAAGCCCGGGGATAAAATTATTGAAAGCGGTGTTGGAAGCGGTGCAATGACTGCTATTTTTGCTCATATCGTCGGTTCTTCAGGTAAAGTTATAAGTTACGAAAAGCGGGAAGAATTTATCAAGAATGCAAAATCGAATCTTAATAAACTTGGTTTTATCGATAGAATTGAAATAAAACATAGAGATATTTCGGAAGGGTTTGATGAAAACGATGCCGATGCTCTATTCCTTGATGTTAGAGAGCCGTGGTATTATCTTCATCATGGTTATAAAGCTCTTAAAAAGGGACGTATGGTCGGAATTTTAGTACCTACTGTTAATCAGATAATAGAAACACTAAAAAAGCTGGAAGAGCTCCCATTTATTGATGTAGAAGTTCTTGAGATTTTAGTGAGACACTATAAAACCGTACATGAAAGATTAAGGCCTGAAGACAGAATGTCGGCGCACACAGCTTTTCTTATTTTTGCCCGGAAAGTTTAGGGTTTTCTGCAAATCTTTTAAACAGAATAGTGAATAAAAAGGAAACAATAACTGCAAGGATAAGCCTGATTCCAATCATTATAAATCCGTTAGCTCCAAATATTATAAATAAAGCTGGATCCTCTATTATCGCATGGGCTATAAGAAGAAACGTTCCAACAAAAAACAGATCCTCTTTTTTCATATTTCCCGATTTGGCTTCGGTTATCAGAATACCTGCTCCGTAAGTTATTCCCAAGAACAATCCGACAAAAATCGAAAATGGAGTACTTACCTTCTCCTGATATTTTTCTATAAAAGGAAGAGATTTTAGAAAATTTACAACAAAAACAATTACCGTTATTAGTAAAATTATCTTTACAGAAAGAGATGTTGCTTTTGAGATAGAGTGAGTAATCATTTCATAGAAACTGTTAAATTTAGCAGCTTCTATCTGTGTATTTACGGAGGTAGCGGTAGAAAATTTAAACGGAAGAAAAATCACAAGTAAAGCTCCAATAACTCCGACAATAAATCTTAAACCTATGGAGTAAAAAACAGGTATTCCTATTTTTTTCATTATTGCCGATTCTACTATAATCGCGTGAGCAATTCCCAGAAAAACGCCTATTATTGTCCATTGATAAGGAGTAAGGTTTAATGGGGCTAAAAAAGCAATAGCAGCGTAAATATTGAAGAAAATGCCTGAGGCCAATCCGATTGCACTTTCAGGCGGTAAATGAATAATCGTTGTTAATGGTTTGAAAATAAAAGAGATTTTGCTCAAAATGTTGAAATAAAACAGGATATCTGCAAAGATATATAATGGGATAATTAACTTAACTATCAAAATAGCCGTTTTAAAAGCAAGATTAAAAGTTTCTTTTAAATTGAAATTACTCAACGAAATCTCCATTGGATTTTCCAATGGAATATATGAATCTTTAGAAGATCTTCAAGAGATAGCCCGGGATTCACCCGGGCTAAAAGAAAAAACTTGTTTTGTTACTCGGAAATGTTTACTTCATAGATAGCTGTTGTACCACTTTCTTCAAAAGAAACTATAAGTAAAGGTTTCCCGTTTGGTGATTTATCGGCAGGCACAAAAGTTATTCCTTCCGGTGCTTTGTTTCCTTTAGTAAATTCAGGAAGATAATAAACAAATTGAGGGTTGGAAGGGTCTGTAATATCATAAACAACTATTGAGCATTGTCTTTCAAGAGCTATAAATGCGTATGTTTTACCGTTTATTTCTCCTATAGCTACTCCTTCAGGCTCAACACCTTTGTTTCCGCTT
>JALSLT010000095.1 GCA_026988135.1 Desulfurobacterium sp. | reverse complement strand
TTTAGGTAGATGTAGATATCTTTTTCGGGATCTTCCGCTTCAAGGAAAAGTAGTTGGGCTATTATGAGATTTGCTATGTTGTCATCTATAGGAGTTCCGAGAAAGATTATTCTGTCTTTTAGGAGTCTTGAATAGATATCGTAAGCTCTTTCACCTCTCCCAGTTTGTTCTATTACCATTGGAACCAATTGATTGATAATTTTTTCCATCTGTTCCTCCTTTTTGCAGATAGAGTGCTGTTAATGAAACTTAGGGAAAGTTGTATGAAATTTCAAATGATTTTATTCTACAATTTCAACCTTTTCAAATAAAAAGCCCTGTCCGTATATATCCTTGAAATTTTCTTTTTCTGATAGTTCTATAATTTTTTTACTTAGTTTTTCTGTTTCAATAAATTCAGCCACAAGACTCAGATTTTTCTCTTTTGCCAATTGAATGGAAAAATTTATAAAATGTACGTCAAGGGGTTTTTCTTCTATATTTTTAACTATACTTCCTTCCAATTTAATTCCATCTATAGGTAGTGCTCTTAAAATTTCATAATTTGCATATTTAACACCAAAATCGTCTATAAATATGGATATTCCCTTTTGACGAAGTATTTCAAGTTTTTCATAAATACCCGGAATTTCGAGAATATCATCTCTTTCCGTTAGTTCAACAACAATCTGTTCGGGGTCTATTTCATATTTTTTAATTTTATCTATAAACCAGCTAAAACTCTCTTTCATAAAATAGTAAGAAAGATTTATTGAAATTTTGTAATGAGGGTTTTTATTTTTTATATATTTAAACACGTTTTCGACCATTAGTTTATCAAGTTCTCCCTCTATATTTGTTTTTGCAATGATATCAATGAATTTTCCTGCTTCTATTACAGTATCTTTAATTTTTATTCTGGCCAGAGCTTCTTTAAATAGAATTTTTTCCGGATTGTTTAGGCTGTAAATTCCGTGAAGTCCCAACTTCATATTTTGTTTTTTTATTGCATCAATTACATCGAGTAAAAGTTTTCTGTCCAATATTGCTTTTGTTATCTCTTTGGGAAATATTACGTAGGTTTGATTTCGTCTATTTCTCGCTTTTTCCAATCCGTTGTAGAGTATCCAGAGAAGGTAATCTATATTACCTGTAGGACAGTAAGTTTCATCGACTATTGAAGAAGTAAAACTAATTTTAAGATTGCTTTTTTGGTTGGGTAATATGTGCCTTGGTTCTTTTTGAAGTTCGTTTTGAATTTTTCTTAATTTTTGAAATACCGTATTGGAATCCTCATTTGCAAGTATTAAAAATTCATCGTTTTGAATTCTTGTTATGAAAGCATTCGGGAAATTTGTTTTTAGTATGGATGAGAAGTTCATTAATACATTATTTCCGGTTTCAAATCCGTGATAAAGATTAATGTTTTTAAAATTGGATATATCAACTATTGCTATCGTTTTGGTATTTGAAACTATTTCTGTAAATCGGTCAATAAATACGTTTTTGGAGTGTAGTTTTGTTACATCGTCAACTCCGTTTTTTTGAAGGTCCAAATTTTTACTGAGAAATTGTGCGAAAATTGTAAGAAGAATAGTTATAAAATTTGTAAAATTTTCTTCTTGTTCCTTAGGAATTTGAAACTTATTCATAAATAGGTTTATAAGTTTTATATAACCGATAAGAAAATTTTCCGTTTCTTTATTGTAGTGAATACTGCTAATCAGTTCTATATTTTTTAATATATTGTATTTATTTCCTGTTAATATTCCTTTCATAAAGTCGCAGAGGGTTTGTTTAAAACTTTTTGCGAAGTTTTTATTTAAGCATTTACTTTGGTGAAATGTTGAACGGAATTCGTTTAATAAAATATCGATAGTTTCTTCAATCTGTTCTTCTGTTATGTAACTGCTTAAATTTTTTAGTTCTTTCAACCTTTTGTCATCTATATTTAGTATTTTCAAACTTTCTTGAAAGTCCATTTTCTTCTCTTTTGTAGTTTATATGGTATTTTACTAATTAAAAATTATAAATGCTAATTTTTAAAGTCAAAGTTCCAATGTTAAAGGTTTACTATTGCAGTTACAGACGTAAAGCGTTTTTTTACTAACTTTGTCAGTTGCGAAAAACTTTTTGTACTGATGATAGTGCCCGAATATCCATATGGTTTCATATTTTGAAGTTTCTCTAGTTTCTGTTTCCTCCATATTTAACACGGATAATGGAGGGTAATGAGTAATAATAACTTTAGGTTTAAGAGTTTTTATCTTTTTATGAAGATTACTTTTTGACTTTTTTTCAAGTTTTTCCAATACATCTGACAGGTTGTGGAATTTAAGGTTTTTTGAATCATTTGGCGTTAGAAACTGTTTTGAAAAGTAAATACCTCCGCAAAAATTCGCTTCCTTTACGGTTATTCCTTTTAATATATCCAGCAGATAAACATTCTTTTTTAAATTTTTTGTTACGGAATTTATTACAGAGTTTATGCTGGAGTGGTGCCATAGTTCTATGTTCCCTATTGTAAACAGAACAGCCTTATATCTTTCGGATAAAAGATTAAGATAGCCAGTTGTTATATCAGGGTTTTTACTTATATCTCCGGCTATTACTAAAATGTCTCCTAAGCATTCGAATTCTTTAATATCCGATTCGTTTTCAATATGCAGGTCGGATAAAATATCAAGTTTCATATAACTACCTTTATTTTGTTGATTGCTTTTTCTGTTAATTTTCTTGCGTCTTTGATGTTATTTCCGGTAGCTAAAACAACTCCCATTCTCCTACCGGGTGTTGCTTTTGGTTTTCCAAAAAGCCTTACTTTAACATTTTCCATCGCCATCGCTTCTGCTATTCCATCATATTTTGGATTCCACCCTTCAACACTGGAAAGTATAACTTTTGAAGCTCCGGCAGGATAAAGAAGTTTCGGTGGACTGATGTTGAAACCTAAAATTGCCCTTAAATGAAGTTCAAATTCACTCATGTCCTGAGTTATCAGGGTTACCATACCTGTATCGTGAGGTCTTGGGGAAACTTCACTGAAAATAACTTCATCACCTTTTATAAAAAGTTCTACTCCAAATACTCCAAGTCCACCAAGCTCATCGGTTATTTTTTTTCCGATTTCTTTGGCCTTTTCTTTAGCTTTTTCGCTTATGTTTGCAGGTTGCCAGCTTTCGTTGTAGTCCCCTTTGACCTGAAGGTGTCCAATCGGTTCACAGAAGAAAGTTCCGTTTACAGCTCTTACAGTCAGAAGGGTGATTTCTGTATCAAACTCTATAAACTCTTCTACTATAACTCTTGTTCCCAGTCCCCTTTTCGCAGCTTGTGCGTATTCCCAGGCTTCTTTTATCTCGTCTTTTCTTTTTACAATACTCTGTCCTTTTCCGGAGGAAGACATAATTGGTTTTACAACAGCAGGCAGTCCAACATACTCTATCGCTTTTGCAAGTTCTTCAAGGGAATCTGCAAAGGTGTATTTTGCAGTTTTTAGCCCTAATTTTTCAGCAGCAAGTTTTCTTATCCCTTCTCTGTCCATTGTTAATCTTGTTGCTTTTGCTGTTGGTATTACCATATAGTTTTCTTTTTCAAGTTTTTCAAGGGTTGGAGTATGTATTGCTTCAATTTCAGGTACTATAAGTTCTGGCTTCTCTCTTTCTACAATAGCTCTAATAGCTTCACCGTCAAGCATATCAACTACATAGCTTTTGTGTGCAACCTGCATTGCAGGTGCGTTCTGGTATCTGTCAACAGTGATAACTTCTATTCCGAGACTTTGAGCTTCAATTGTTAGTTCCTTTCCAAGTTCTCCGGCTCCAAGAAGTAGAATTTTATCTGCACTTTCAAAAAGTGGCGTGCCTATCATCGCTCCTCCGAAAATTACCGTTTGAGTTATTATATTAAAGTGCTTTTTATTGGTAAAATTATGAATTGTGGTGCTAAATTGTTAGAATAAATTAAATTATTTAATTAGGAGGGAATATTATGGAATATTTGGAAAATTCTGCGGATAATAGAGAAAATAGAGATGAAATTTTACAAAGTGATTATAAGGCTGAGTTGGAGAATATTTCGGTTTCTATGTTTAAGTTGTTTGAAAAAGCGGAGGCTGATTTTGAAGCTAAAATTCAGGAGTTTGCCGAAAGGTGTGAAGCTCTTGAGCAGGAGAATGTAGAACTTAAATATAAGTTGAGACAACTTTCCGAAGAGTTGAAAACTTTAGGAGAGAAGATTGTTTCAGAAGTTATCAGGAAAACATCTATTCCCGAAAGTACTTTTGAGGAAGAAAACGGAAATAATGGAGATGCCCTATAAAAAGGTTGGGGATTTCCCTTGGTGATCCGGCCGGAATCGGGCCGGAGATTTTTCTGAAAAGTCTTTCTTCTCTATCCTATTTTGATGCTGTTTTTACAGTTTTTTGTTCGAAAACCGTTCTTGAGTTTTATGCTAAGAGGTTAGGTATTTCCTTTTCAGATTATCCTGATAACATTATTTTGAAGGATGTTTACGGATTGACTGTTGTTGCTTCGGGAAAAATTTATACTGAAGCGGGAAAGGCACAGTTTGAATATCTAAAAGCTGCTGTAGCCGATTTAAAAAAAAGAAATATTGATGCTATTGTCACCCTTCCAATAAACAAAGAGTCTATCAGGCTTGCAGGGTTTAATTTTCCCGGGCATACGGAGTATTTTGCATCTGAGTTTAAGGTAAAAAATTTTGCTATGATGCTTGCAAATAGTAAGTTAAAGGTTGTTCTTGAGACGATTCATATTCCTTTAAGAGATGTTTCTGAAAAGATTTCAACCGAATCTATTTTTAAAAAAATTCTTCTTGTTAATAGATATTTTCCTGATGAAACTATTGCTGTTGCAGGTTTAAATCCCCATGCCGGAGAAGATGGACTATTTGGTAGTGAAGAGGAGAAAATAATCAGACCTGCTATAGAGAAAGCAAAGGCTTTTGGAATAGATGTATGTGGTCCTTTCCCATCCGATACGGTTTTTAATAGGGCTGTTTTAGGGGAGTTTGGTACAGTGCTCTGTATGTATCATGACCAGGGGTTGATTCCAGTTAAACTTACCGGGTTTAATGAAACTGTTAATATTACACTTGGTCTTCCTTTTGTGAGGACTTCTGTTGGACACGGTACTGCTTACGATATTGCAGGAAAGGGAATAGCTGATATTGGTAGTTTTCTGCAGGCTATCAATTTTGCTATTGAATTACTGGATTAAAAAGACACGTTAAAGCCAATTTTGTTATAACAAAATTTGACTGTTTTGTAAAAATTTTGTAAAAATGGGGAAAACTTCCTGAGAGGGTGTTATGAAAGAGGATAAATCGTTTCTTATCGAGGAACTACTTAAAATACAGGAAAAATCGAAACTTCACTATATAGAGCCGGAAGAAATTCCAAAAATTGCAAAAATATTCAGAAAAAGTCCGGCTGAGATATATGGAATTATCTCCTTTTATCCGAGGCTTTCAACTAATCCCAGAGGTAAGTATTTGATAAGGGTTTGCGAAAACCTTCCCTGCCATATAGAAGGAGCTGAAGAGGTTGTTGAGGCTATAAAAGAGTATCTCGGGATAGATTTTGGAGAGGCAACTCCTGACGGTAAGTTCTATCTTGAGAAGACTTCCTGTCTTGGTTTATGTGCTATAGCTCCTGTGATTCTCATCAATAATAAGCCTTACGGTCATCTTACTCCTGCAAAGGTTAAGGAGGTTTTTAGGGGATACATGGAGGGAGAAAATGATTGATTTTAAAGTTATTGGTGAACCGATAATCCTTAAAAATGCAAGAAAGATTTGTCCTGAAGATATAGAAAAGTGTATGGCTGTTGGAAGATGCAGTGCACTTAAAAAGGCTCTTACCGAGATGACTCCACAGCAGGTTGTTGAAGAGGTCAAAAAATCTCAGTTAAGAGGAAGGGGAGGAGCAGGCTTTCCAACAGGGTTAAAGCTTGAGCTTGCTGCTAAAGAAAGTGCAGATGTGAAGTATGTGGTTGTTAATGGTGAAGAGGGGGAACCGGGAACCTTTAAAGACAGAATTATAATGGAGGATGTTCCTCATCTTTTGATAGAGGGAACTATTCTGGCAGGATATGCCATAGGTGCAAGTAAAGCTATTGTTTGTATAAGATGCGATTATATCCATGCGATAGAGAGGATGCAAAAAGCGATAGATGATGCTTACAAAAAAGGATTTTTGGGAAAGAATATTCTTGGTACAGATTTTTCTTTTGATATGGTGATAGAGAGGGGTGCAGGTGCTTATATATGCGGTGAGGAAACAGCTCTTCTTGAAATGATAGAAGGTAAAAGAGGAGAGCCGAGAAAAAAACCGCCTTTCCCACCTCAAAAAGGACTCTACGGAAAGCCTACAGTTGTTAACAATGTAGAAACCCTTGCAAATTTACCCTTTATAATAAAGGAAGGTGCTGATAAATTCTTAGAATTTGGAGTGGAAGGTTCTCACGGAACAAAACTCTTTTCACTTTCTGGAGATATAAATTGGAGAGGATTGATAGAGATTCCTTTTGGAGCAACGTTAAGGGAGATTATCAATCTTGCAGGTGGTATAAGGCACGGCAGAAGACTTAAAGCGGTTATTTTAGGTGGTGTCTCCGGAACACTTGTTAAAAGTGATGAGGTGGATATCCCGGTTGATTATAAATCTCTTGGTGTTATTGAAGCAGGACCCGGATGCGGGACTGTTATCGTTCTTGATGAGACAAGGGATATTGTTGATGTTGCAGAAAATATCATGGAGTTTTTTAAAACAGAGTCGTGTGGTAAATGCAGGCCCTGTAGTCTCGGAACGGTTACTCTGTGTAAACTGATTCACAAAATCAAAACAGGTGAAGGAACGGTTGAAGACCTTGAGAAGATAGAGAAAGTTTCAATAGGAATGAGAAAGGCATCTTTCTGCGGCCTTGGACAGACCGCTCCTAATATAGTTTACCAATCTATCCAAAAATTCAGAGAAGAATGGATTGCCCATGTGAAAGGGGGAACCAATGTCTAAAACAGTTAGCTTAAAAATAAACGGGAAAGAGTATGTTGTTGAAGCAGGGCAGACGATTCTTGATGTGTGTAATAAGATAGGGATTTATATACCCACTCTCTGCTTTTTGGAAGGAATTAACGAGGGTGGCCATTGCGGTTTAT
>JALSLT010000094.1 GCA_026988135.1 Desulfurobacterium sp. | reverse complement strand
AAAATTTAAACAATACGATAGTGTGTATATCTATCCTATCTTGTAAAATTAAGGCAAACAAATTATGGAGGTACAGATGATACTCTCATTTGGAGAAGTTCCACAAATCCACGAAGTTTTAAACATCGCATACGCTTTTATTCAGCAAAAAGAGAAAACCTGGTTTAACGGTGAACTTCCGATAGACCCTGTAATGAGAGTAGTTTCCATGCTTGAACAGCAGGCTGAAGATACCGGCGGCAACGGAGTTAAAAACATAACCGTTAAAATCATTGAAAGCGTTGACAACGACGGAGACAAAGTAATCAACGTATGGGGAATGGGAACAATCATTAAAACTGAAGGCGGAAAAGAGATAACTTTCAGAAAATAGAGGAGGCTTGAAATGAAGATAGGAATTATCGGTGGAAGCGGCCTTTATGACATTGAAGGATTAACGGACGTTGAAGAGATAACCCTTGAAACCCCTTTCGGGAAACCTTCTGATGCCTACATTCACGGGAAACTTGCCGGAAAAGATGTCTATTTCCTTCCAAGACACGGAAGAGGACACATATACCTTCCATCTGAAGTACCCTACAGAGCAAACATCTACGGATTTAAAATGCTCGGTGTTGATGCAATAATTTCAGTAAGTGCTGTCGGCTCAATGAAAGAAGAAATAAAACCAAAAGATTTTGTTATTATTACTCAGTATTTTGACAGAACAAAAAATAGACCTTCAACATTTTTTGGAAACGGTATTGTAGCTCATATTCCTTTTGATAAACCAACATGTGAAATGCTAAATGAGATAGTTTATAAAGCCTGTATAGATGAAGGAATCCCCGTTCACAGGGAAGGAACCTACATCTGTATAGAAGGTCCTCAATTCTCAACAAAAGCCGAATCAAAAATATACAGAAGATGGGGTGTTGACGTTATAGGAATGACAAATATTCCTGAAGCAAAGCTCGCAAGAGAAGCAGAAATTCCATACTCTGCCGTAGCCCTTGCCACAGATTATGACGTATGGAAAGAGGGTGAAGAAGTTAATGTTGAAAAAGTCCTTGCAACAATGGCAAAGAACATAGAAAACGCAAAGAAAATGCTGAAAAGTGTTATAGAAACACTTAAACCTGAAGATATTGAAAACTCCTACGCCAAAACCGCCCTCTTAGGCGCAATTCAAACAAAGAAAGAGTATATAACTGAAAAAGCTTTTAAAAGACTTGAGCTTTTAATAAAAGGCAGAATTTAAACAAGGGGGCTTTTGCTCCCTTACTATATCCCCGGTAAAAACTATCATTTCTATGCCTTTGTTTAGCTTGTCCATAACGTTCTGAGCGTATCTGAAGTCTACCAAAGGGGAAGTTGGGCAAAGTGCCGTAGGCACGAACATTTTATGCTGTATTAGGCGAAGTATTGCTACCGTAATCATTTAACGAGAATTCTTAACATCTCGTTCCCACCTTTTTGGAATTCATAATCAACTTTTTCAATTGCTGCTCTATATTCCTTTTTCGCCAGTTCATTTTTAATATACTCAACATATGGAGACGAAACACCATTAACATCAACCAACGGGAATATACGGATTTCTCTTGCAACACGAACCATCTCAATTATCGCTTTTCGGTGAAAATCCAAAGAAAGATTTGAGCTATAGAGGAAAAGAAAATGGGAGCTTAGAGCTATATCGAACTCTTTATCAGTAAATGGTAGTGATGGCAACTCAGCATATATATAGCGTCCTTCCTTCTTTCCCTGCTCGTAATCATCTAAAAATTGTTGCATTGCAGCCATACGTACGTGCCCTAATTCTTCAACAGATGATATATGTTGCCAAATAAATTTGTCGGCATTTGCTCGGGTTTGATTTATGACATCATCATATGTTGCATCTATCCTTTTCTTGATATCATCAGCTGATAAGTTATAGATTGGATCGATTGATTTTACATACTTTCCGCGCCTGGTCATTTCGGCATTAAAACTGGAAGGGCCACCACCACAATCTAATATCTTTAGATTTAGATCGTCAGGCTTCAGAGAGAACATCTTGACATACTCGTCGAAAGACCGGCCCCAGGGCACGATATCTCTATAATTTATTCCCATATTCCTTTCCCTGTCAGTTATATTTCGCCTAACTCAGTTATATGCGAAGATGGTTCACATATACTTTAAGAATCTGGAGGATATACATTTGCATATCCTCCAGGTATATAAGTAATTTTCTACCTCTCAACTTCCCCCTTAATAAACCCTTCAACAAGCTCTTTTGCTTTCCAGTCTGGATACTGAATAGGCGGATGTTTCATTGTATAGGATGAAATTGAGTAAAGTGGTCCGCCAATTTTTCTATCAAGACCCAGCTTTGCACATCTTATAGCATCAATAGCTGAACCGGCACTGTTTGGAGAATCTTCCACAGACAGCTTTAGCTCTATATACATCGGAACATCACCAAAAAGTCTTCCCTCAAGTCTCACATGAGCTACCTTATTATCTTTAAGCCAAGGAACATAATCACTTGGTCCGATGTGAATATTATCATTGGCAATAGGATAAGGAATTAAAGAGCGAACAGCTTCTGTTTTAGAGACTTTCTTTGTTTTAAGCCTTTTCCTTTCTAACATATTGAGAAAGTCGGTGTTTCCACCAAAGTTAAGCTGGTATGTTCTATCTATGGCAACTCCCCTATCAGACATAAGAGTTGCAAGAACTCTATGGGTGATAGTTGCTCCCACCTGGGATTTTATATCATCTCCAACTATGGGAAGTCCCTTTTCTTCAAACTTCTTTGCCCATTCGCTGTCTGATGCTATAAATACGGGAATACAGTTAACAAAGGCACATCCTGCATCAAGAGCGCACTGGGCGTAAAACCTTGTAGCCTCTTCAGACCCTACAGGAAGGTAGTTTATTATAACCTCTGCCCCGGACTCCTTTAAAACCTTTGCAACATCAACAGGCTCTTTATCAGCAACAACAAATCTTTGGTCTTCCGGGTAATCGTTCATGTGTTCTGCAAAACCGTCAAGGACAGGTCCCATCTGAACTTCAACACCCATCTCAGGAACATCGGGACAGAAAACAGTAGTGCAATTAGGCTTTTCAAAGATTGCCTTACCTACATCCTTCCCTACTTTTCTTTTATCAATATCAAAAGCAGCTACTATCTCTAAATCCCACGGCTCATAACCACCAACATCAAAGTGCATCAACCCGGAAAAGTCATCCGGAGATTTATCTTTATAGTAATAAATCCCTTGAACAAGAGAGCTTGCACAATTACCAACGCCTATTATTGCAACCTTTATCTTTCCAGACATCAATTCTCCTCCTTCTCTTTCCCATACTTTGAAGCTAATCCCTTTAACTGGAGAATTTTACCATTTATCCCGTCAGCCATCTTTTCTATCTCGACAACTACTGCGGGGAAATCATTTGCAAGCTGTTCAACTACCTCTTTTATAACCTGCTCTCTTTCCTCTTCACTGAAATAGTTTCTTCTATTTAAAGCTTCTTCTATAAGTGCCATTTCAAGAAGCCCGAGAATTTTAAGAAGAGAATTGGGCTCATCCAACCTAAAGCGTTGAGCAAGAATATTGTTTACATGCTCGTACTGATTATCCGGCCTAAATTTTGAAAGCTCAAGGTTAAGCCAGAGATCAAGCCCCCTATAGGCAAGAGATTTTACCCTTAAAGATTTATCATCCATATCAATCACCAAGCTCCATAAGTTTAACCTTTGCTATACCTGCTTCGTTTGTTGAAGGATATTTTCTTATGAGAGTTTTAAGCAACTCTTGCGCTTTTGCCACATCACCAAGCCCCTTATAGCATAAGGATTCTTTCAGAAGTGCCGCCGGAACTTTATTCCCTTTTGAAGATGGATAGTAACCTGAATAGTTATCAACAACTTTTTTAAAGTAATTCAGTGCAGTTGCATAATCTCCGTGAGAATAGAATATCTCTCCCATCCAATAGAGGGAATTGTCAACAAGCGGACTATCGGGATATTTTTTAACAAGAGTTTCAAAAAGAATTTTAGCGGTATCAAGTTCACCCGCTTCCATAGCATTAAACGCTTTTTTATAAATATCTTCATCAGAGACATTCACAACTTCGGGAGTTTGGACTTCGTAGGACGGTTGTTCAACCGGAAGTTCATGAGTATTCCCCTGTCCTGTTTGTCCCATTTGCGACTGCACAGCCGTAGCATTTATAGAAACCGTAAGTCCATCAATAATTTTTTCAATTTTTTCAGTGCTCTTTTTCAGCTCGTAAAGGTCTTTCTCATCCGAAACAAGTCTATCTTCCACTCTTGCGGCTCTTTCATTAAGAGTCTTAATTTTTGCACTATTTTCAATGGTTTTAGCTTCCACCTGGGAAAGTTTGGTTTCAACAGCTGACAATCTTTCTTCAATCTCTTTATATCTATCAACTCCAGCCTGTGGCGACGTATTAACAGCAGAAGGCTGCGTAGCTGCACATCCAACAAAAAGTAAAGGCATAAATGCAAAAACCAACTTTTTCATCTTTATTCCCCCAAGTTAAGATTTTTTTTCTCAAGCTCCTTTTCACACTCGACTACAAGCTCTTCAATAAGTTCTTTTACATGATACATCCTGTTAATTTTTCCTACATTACTACCTGAAAACACAAGCCCGCCTTCGACATCACCCGCAGCAGAAGCAAAAAGGGCATCGGCAATACAGTAGATAGAATCGGCCTTAGCACAAGTTTTTAAACAGTTATAATCACAGGTATGAGGAATTTTACCCTCTTTTTCAAGCCTGTCCGTAAAAGGATTTCTTACAGCATGAGCCGGCATCCCAACAGGACTTTTTATGAAAATAGAGTCTTCCGGTTTCGCTTGAATTATATAATCTTTAAATTTTTGGTCAGCATCACACTCATAGGTTGCAATGAACCTTGTTGCTATTTGAACTCCTTTTGCTCCCATCTCAAAAGCTTTTGCCATATCTTTACCGTCAAAAATACCGCCGGCTGCAATGACAGGAATTTTTTTAACAGCTTTTACAATACCCGGGAGAACATCTGTCAAAGACTCATCGGTTCCCAGATGACCACCGGCTTCAACACTTTCAACTATTACCGCAGAAGCTCCAAGCCTCTCGGAAAGAACAGCCCCTTTCGGTGTTGAAACAATCTCTATAAGCGGCACATCAAACGTTTTACATATCTTAAAAACATCTTTTCCAAAGCCGGCACCTTGAATAATAAAATCCGCTCCGGCGTCTATCGCTGTAAGGAGAAGTTCATAAAAATGGGTAAGAGCATACATTATATTTACTCCAATAATGCCATTAGGAGCAAGCTCCTTTGCCTTTTTTATCTCCTCGGCAAGCTCTGTCGCATAAAGGTAAGGTTTCATTTTGAGAGACTCAAGGTCTTTTCTTTTACAGGTTTTTTTCGGTTCCTTTTTTCTGTCTTTTTCCTGAAGCAAAACGGCAGAAATAACACCCATTCCACCGGCATTTGCAACGGCAGCTGTAAGCTTATGAAGGGAAACTTTTGCTCCCATCCCCCCCTGAATAACGGGATATTTCGGTTTCAAATTAGCTATAACAAGTTCAGGCAATCTACTCATCTAAACTCCTTTTTAAGTTTTTTTATATTTTTAAACTCCTCGGAACTTATAACTTCATATCCGTTCCTAATAAACAATGCCGTTGCCACACCTTTTCCGTTTTTTAACGTATCTGAATTAAAATTATATATAGTTTTCACCCCGCATGAAGGACTTTTTTCCTTAAAAATTGCACAAATAATTTTTTCTTTATAAATATCAGCTATCTTTACACTCTCAATAGCACCTTTTAAAAAACAGGATGTAACATCTATCTTGTCTTCAACAGTCAAAACTTTCCCATCTCCTTCAATAATATCAAAACCATCACCACCGTAAATTTTTGCAGGCGGCCTTGGAGTCGGCAACCCACCAAGCTGTTCAGGACAAACAGGAAGAAAGAAAAACCGCTCTTTCAAAGACAGTACTTCTTCATGCGGATTTTTTCTTCCGTCATACCTGCAACCGACACCGAGAAGGCACGCACTAACGACTATAACCTTATCCATCACAAACAACTACCTGATGATAAGGTTTTTGTGATAACTTTTCAGCTATCTCGTTCACATCATGAACGGAAACAGCCTTTAAATCTTTCAAATATTTTATATCAAATTCAGGTTCCCCTTTTAAAACACTCCACCACCCTAAGTACCAGGCTTTACGCAACCGTGTTTCATGGTCAATAAGATATGTGCCTTCCATATAATTTTTAGCTCTCTCAAGCCCTTCCCGGGTTATAAAGGAGGAGAGATTGGAAACAATCTCATCCATACCTGTCACAGACTTTTCCTCTTTTTCCGGAGACGTACCTATATATAGAATAAACCTTCCAGTAAAAACGGAAGACGGAAAAAAGGAGCCTGTTGAATAGGCAAGTCCCATTTTCTCTCTTAACTCCTTAAACATAATAGAATTAAATCCTTCTCCTACAATCGTGTTTAGAAGTTTAAAAGCGACATACTCTTTCCAATTTTTCACAGAAGGAGCTTCATAACCTCTAATAATAAAAGTTTGAGTCGAACCTTTCCTGCAAAGGTTAAAACTCTCCCTCTCTACAACAGGAGCTTCAAAATCAGGAAAACCGGCTTTTTTAGATAAAATCGGCAGTTTTTCCACAAGTTTTTCAATACCGTTAGGAATTTTTCCTGAAATAGCCACGGTAAATCTGCCGGAATTGAAAAACTCCCTGTATCTATTTTCCAAATCATTTTTAGTTATAGGAACAACGGTATTAAGGGTTCCGTAAGGAATATTTTCATACGGAGTGCCTTTGTAAGTCAAAAGTTGAAAATGCTCGTAACCGTAGGAGAAAGGGCTTTCAAGCCTTCCCTTTATGGACGCAAGAAGCGTTTCCTTTTCTACCATAAAATCTTCATCGGTAAAAGCAGGCTCTGATATAAGCTCTGAAAGAACATCAAAATAGACAGAAAGCCCCTCTGATACAGTCTGAAAAGAGATTGTGGAAAAATCTCTCCCGGTATCTGGAGATATAGTTGAGCCGTAAGGCTCAGTTATAAAAGCTATCTCTTTAGAGCTTTTGGCTTTACTTCTTTTAAGCCCCACTCTTAAGGATAAAAATGTAATTCCGGACTTTCCTTTTTCATCGGTTATACTGCCGTTCTCAGAAAATATAACAACAGAAGTTATATCAAGGTCATCAACAGGATTGATAACCACATCTATACCGTTAACTTTAAAAAACTCCATC
>JALSLT010000093.1 GCA_026988135.1 Desulfurobacterium sp. | reverse complement strand
ATGGTGTTTCTTTCTCTTCTATTTTTTCTGTTTTGATAAAAACAATTCCTTCTTTTTTTGAGTTTCTTATTCCGGTTGCCCTTGTTTTTTCTATTCTTGTTGCCTTTTTTATCTTTTCAAATAGAAATGAGATTGTTGCTGTGAAATCCTGTGGAATAAGTGTGAAAGAGCTTTCAAAACCGATTGTTTTTTTGTCATTATTGCTGGTTGTTCTTAACTTTTTTTCTGTCATGTATCTTGTCCCATCAAGTAATGTGGCAGTAAAGAGGGAGATTGAACAGCTTGTAAGAAAGAAACTTTCTATCGGGATTATTCCCGGTAAATTTACCTCCAATTTTCCAGGGGTAACTTTTTATGCTAAGAAAGTTTATCCTGAAAAAGGGTTTCTTGAGGACTTTATGATTTCTGTTACGAAGAAAAGAGAGAAGGCTACTATATTTGCAAAATTCGGGAAGATAAGAATGGAAAACGGTACTGTTTACCTTGATATAGGTGATGGAGTGGGTCAGTTTTTTAATTGGGACAGGCCGCAGGATTTAAAACTTTTAAAGTTTAAACGATATACTCTTTTGGTGTATAAATTCATGGATAGAGAAACTTTTGGAGCCTCTAAGTATAAAGCATTGAATGAGCTTATTGAAAGATGGAATAAGAGGGATAGAGCGGAGTTTTTTAAAAGATTGACTTTGTCTTTGGCTCCTTTGATAGTAGGGTTGTTTGCTTTTTCGATAGCCGTTACTGTTCCGAGAGGGTCTGTTGGGACGGGAATTCTACTTGGGTTGGTTATAATCATTGGTTATTATGTTCTTTTTACATTTTTACGTAAAGTTGCACAGTCTTCCGGTCCGGTTTTTCTTCCTATTTTTGTTGATCTTTTTTTCGGAATAGGAGCTTTAACTCTTTATAGGTGGGCTATAAAAGAAAAATATCTCAATTTTGGAAGCGGAAGATGGTGAAAATTCTTGATAGATATATTTTCTTTAAAGTTTTTAAGTATTTTATACTCTCTTTTGTTGTTCTTATTGCTATTTTTCTTCTTGCTGACTTTGTTTCAAAGGTGGATCTGATTTCGAAAGGTTATACGAAAGAAGTTTTCTTCCTTGTGTTTTCCCGATTACCGCTATATGCTGTAAGAATGCTTCCTATTGCTACCCTTGTTGGTGTTATGGTTGCTGTAAGTGAACTTTCTTCGACGAATGAGCTTGTTGCAATTAAGTCTTTGGGTGTGAGTATTTATAGGGTTTCAGTTTCTATTTTTATTTTCTCCTGTTTTGTAGCTTTTTCAAGTTTTCTTATAATCGAGTTTTTGCTTCCATCTGGAGCTTCCCTTGAGAGGGAGCTTTTGAGAAATATGGGGAAGCGAGCATCAACTTATGTTGTTACTTCTGAGATATGGGGTAAAGTGGATAATCGATTTTTTTCCGTCCAACAACTTGATATTACAAAAGGGGAAGGGAAGAATTTTTCACTTATAAAATTGGATAGAAATTTTGTTCCTGTTTTTAGAGTTGATGCACTTGGGATTAGATATGAGGGAAACGGCCTCTGGAAGTTGATTTCCGTATATGAGCGAAATCTTGTTTCCGAAGCTTCTGTTTTTAAGAAAAGAGAGACTTTGAATTTGGGTGTTTCTGTTGAAGATTTGAGAACTTATTTTGTTGATCCTGCAACAATGGAACTGTTTTCTCTTGTGAAACTTATTCATAATCTTAGAATGCTTGGTTATAACACAGTTATTTATGAAGTTGAGGTTTATGCAAAAATAGCGATGGCTTTGATACCGATTGTTGTTGCGGTTTTGGGAATTCCTCTTGGTGCGTATAATCCCAGGAATCAAAAGGGATACACTATTATTTTGGCAGTTTCGTTTATAGTGGTTATGTGGGTTACAATCTCTTTCTTTGCAAATTTGGGGAAAAGCGGGATTCTTCCACCTTTTTATGCTGCTTTTGCTCCTGAATTTATTTTTCTTGCTGTTGGTCTTATTCTTTACTCCAGGACTCATACTTGATGTTTGATTTTAAGAGAGCTACCGTTGTTCAGAGAATCTTAAAAGATAAGGTTTCGATCGCATCTTTTGAGGGTCCCGTTTCCTATGTTGCCGGATGTGATTTAACGTTTTTAAACCCTTTTAAAACTCCAACTATGGGAATAGCTTCTTTTGTTGTTTTAAAGTATCCTGAAATTGATGTAGTTGAAAAGGTGTGGGTCTCTGGAAAAGTTGATATTCCTTATGTTCCCGGATTTCTTGGGTTCAGAGAGATTCCTCTTCTTTTAAAAGCTTATGCAAAACTTTCTCAAAGACCTGACGTTACAATTGTTGACGGTCATGGAATTACTCATCCCAGAGGTTTGGGAGTTGCTTCTCATTTTGGTGTAGTTCTGGGAATACCGACAATAGGTTGTGCAAAAAAACCGTTGTATGGGAAGTTTGAAATTCCTGGAATGGAGAAGGGTGATTTTTCTTTTATTTATGATGATGTAGGTGAGAAAATAGGAGTTGTTTTAAGAACAAAAACCGGTGTTAAGCCTGTTTATATTTCTCCCGGACATCTGATAAATGTTGAATCTGCTCTTGAGATTGTAAAAAATTTGGTAGTATCTTATAAGTTACCGGAACCTACAAGAATGGCTCACAATTTTTTGCAGGAAGTTAGAAAACATATTAGGGCTGAGATAAAGGAATAAGGTTCGAAAATATCATATTTTTGTATGGTGGTGTAATATTAAATAGTGTAACTTGACATAATATCAAGATTTCTTTATAATAAGATTATTTCAATTTTTCCTCTCAGGAGGTATCGATGGAATTTCAACTTGAAACGGCAAAGATTATTCCGAAAGAAAATCTTGGGGAGTTTCTTGAAGGTTTGAAAAGTTTCGGGAGACTCGTAGCTCCTGTCAAGAAAAAAGAAAAGTTCTATTTTTCGGAAATAGACGATGTTTCAAAGGTGGATACAGATTATATTAGAACAATCTTGCCACCGAAAAAATTTATTCTGGAGTATTTGAGGGAGCGTTTTGAGTATTCTCCCGAAAAGATGGAATTTCTGGAGACCTTTAAACCACAGTCTCAAGTTGTTTTTGGACTTCATTCCTGTGATCTTCATGGAATAGCTATCCTTGATGCTGTTTATCTTAAAGGTGAAAATCCTGATCCAAGGTATCTTGCTGCGAGGAAGGAAACAGTTCTTATAGGGATTTCTTGTGCACCTGATGAAGATTGCTTTTGTATATCAACAGGAACCGCTTTTCCTGATGGAACCAGCTGGGATCTTTTCTTTACCGATATAGGGGATAGTTACTTTATCTCTATCGGAAGTGCTAAGGGAGATGAGATAGTTCACTCTTTGGAGCAACTTTTTAAAGAGATATCCAAAAGGGACCTTGTTCTTTATAAAAAAGTAACTGCCGAGAAGAAATATATGTTTAAAGATGGGAATATTCCTGATATTGAAAGAATTTCGCAAGTTATTGAGCTTGAATTTGATTCTGAAATTTGGGATGAGGAAGCGAAAAGATGTTTTAGTTGTGGTACATGTACAAACACGTGTCCGACTTGCTTTTGTTATACAAGTGTTGATGTTCCTTCCCTTGATGGTTCCGTTGTTAAAAGGGTCGAATTTATCACTTCATGCCAATATCCCTATTATTCTCTTGTTGCCGGAGGACATTGGTTTCATGAAAATCTCAAAGAGAGGTTTAGAAATCGCTACTATCACAAATATGTTGGCTATCCCTATCAGATAGAGCGTTTCGGATGTGTTGGGTGTGGAAGATGTCAGCATGAGTGTCCTGCCGGCATAAGGATTGTTGATACTCTTAAAAAACTGAGAGGAGCGGGAGATGAAGAAAAGTCTGGAAAAGCTACTGACAATATCCACAGTGCATGACCCCTTTAAACCGCAAAAGGTTAGAATTGCGGATATTGAATATTTGGCCCCTGATCATAAAAGATTTTCTTTTGTTTTTGTTGATGAAGAGCTTAATGAAACCTGGAGTTTTAAACCGGGGCAGTTTGTTATGTTAACTGTTCCAAAGGCCGGTGAGATTCCAATTTCTATCTGTTCCTCTCCTACAAGAAAGGGAACGGTTGAGTTAACGGTTAGGAATGTTGGAAGAAAAACAAATGTCCTTCACCAGATGAAATGTGGAGATGTACTGGGTTTAAGAGGTCCTTACGGAAACTCGTTTCCGGTTGATTTAATGGAGGGGCATAATGTTTTGATTATAGCCGGTGGTCTTGGAATGGCACCGCTTCGTTCTCTTGTCTGGTATGTTCTTGATAAGAGGGAAAAATATAAAAAAGTTTATCTCCTTTATGGGACAAGGAATTATGAGTCCGTACTTTATAAAGACGAACTTGGAAGGTTGAAAAGTCGGAATGATATTAAATGTATCTATATCCTTGATAAAGTGGGGACAGAAGAGGATAAAAACTGGACCGATAGAGAGGGATTAATTACCTCTTTAATTCCTGAAGTTGACCTTGACCCTGCGGATACTTATGTGGCTGTTTGTGGTCCTCCTGTTGCTTACAAATTTATAGGAGCTGAGCTAATAAAAAATGGCTATCAGGAAAGTAAAGTTTTTGTTTCCCTAGAAAGAAAGATGGAATGTGGTGTTGGGAAATGTGGTCATTGTCAGGTTGGTTACAAGTTTACCTGTGTTGATGGTCCGATTTTTCCTCTCTGGGATACGAAAAATCTTCCAAAAATGATTTAAGCGGGGTGTGTTATGGCTAAGCCGAAAATTGGGATAATGTATCTTACAAGTTGTTCAGGTTGCCAATGTGAAATTCTTAACTATGAATCTGCACTTTTGAAACTTCTTGATATAGCTGAAATTAAATATTTTCCCATAGGAAGTAGTGCTAACACTCTTGATGAAGAGCTTGATGTTCTTTTTGTAGAAGGTTCTGTTTCAACAGAGCTTGATGAAAAGATGGTAAAAAAAGGAAGAGAAGCGGCAAAATTACTTGTTGCTATCGGTACGTGTGCGTCATTCGGGGGTGTTCAGGCTAATAATAATGATGTGCCTGTTGAAGAACTACTTGAAACTACTTACGGAACAATCGATATGCCTTTTAAGATAACAAAGGCGAGACCTCTTGAAGAAGTAGTTAAGGTTGATTATAAGCTTTCCGGTTGTCCTGTAGAAGGAAAACAGTTTGTTCAGGCATCTGCATTTCTCTTGAACGGTATACAGCCATTTTTTCCAAAAATGGCTGTCTGTTACGAGTGTAAGCTTTCCGAAACGGAATGTAGAACTCTACAGGGATTGTGGTGCCTTGGTCCTATTACAAATGCCGGTTGCGGTGCTCCGTGTACTTCCAAAGGTTTAGGTTGTCAGGGATGTCGTGGAGATCACGATGATCCTAACTATATGGAGATGGTAGAAGTATTAACGGAAAGAGCTTTGAAAGATAAAGACCTTATAAACTTTATGAAAGCTTTCCGTGGTAATTACCTGAAAGAGAAACTAAAAGATGCGGGAGTTGAGTTATGAAAAGAGAGATAAAGGTTGAGCATCTTACCCGTGTTGAAGGACATGGAGCAATAGAAATTATTTTTGAGAAAGATAAGGTTAAAGACGTTAAAGTTAGAATAACAGAGGGCCCGAGATTTTACGAATATACTGCAAGGGATAGGCTCTGGGGAGAGATTCCGAAGATTATGTCGAGAATCTGCGGAATATGCTATGTGTCCCATAGGATAGCATCGGTTAGGGCTATTGAAGATGCTTTTGGTACGAAGGTTTTCGAATCTATAGAGCTTTTAAGAAGGCTTCTTATAGTTGGTGAATTTTTTGAGAGTCATTCTCTTCATGTCTATTTTCTTGCCCTTCCGGATTATATGGGGTTTGATTCTGCTCTTGAGATGGCGAAAGAGTATCCGAATGTTGTTAAACGTGCTTTTAAGATGAAAAATTTAGGCAATAAAATAATGAAAACGATAACAGGGAAGCATTTTCATGGAGAGAATATTATTCCCGGCGGTTTTGCAACTTTTCCATCTAAAGATGAACTTTTGGAATTAAAAGAGGAGTTGGAAGATATAATTTCCGATGCTCAAGATACTGTAAAGCTTTTTGATTCCCTTGAGTATCCTGAATTAAATGCTCCTGCCGAACTTCAAATGGCTATTTCAAAGGATAGTTTTTCCCTTGTTGGAGATGAAGTTTATATTTCAGATGGTACGGTGTTTACAAAGAATGAATTTGAGATGTTTGTTGTTGAGACTTTTAACGGATATTCAATGGCTAAGCAGTCAACTATAGAAGGGAAACCGTTTCTTGTTGGGCCTCTTGCGAGGGTAAATCTTCATTTTGATTCTTTGAGGCCGAAAACGAAAGGGATAATGAAAAGTATGAAAGTGAAATTTCCGTCTGCAAATGTTCTTCATCAAAATGTTGCAAGAACAATTGAGCTTTTTGAGCTTGCCCTGGAAGGTGTTGAGCTTATAGATAGGTTGCTGGAAGAATATCCTATGTCTTTTAGGGTTGATATGAAGCCAAAAACGGGGTCTGGATTTGGTCTTAAAGAAGCTCCCAGGGGTACTCTATACCACAAATATTCTTTTGACGAAAATGGTAGATGTATCTCTGCGAATGTTATAACTCCAACTGCACAGCTTCAGGCAAATATGGAGAAGGATCTTAGAACTCTTGCCGAGAGGCTTGTATCAGCTGATGATGGAACTATAAAAAAATATGCTGAAATGGTAATAAGATCTTATGATCCATGTATTTCCTGTTCTGTTCATATGTTTGGCGCCGATTTTGAAACTCTCAAAATAGTTCGTCTTTAACCGTATTTCTTACGGTATTTTGAGTCCCCCTTTAAAGGGGGATTTTCTTCAACTAGGATTTGAAATGTTAAAATCTACCCAGTTTTAATATTTTCGGAGGATTTATGGATACTTTGATAAGAATCTTTTATTATGTTGCCAGATTTTTCTTTTTTATAGCGTTTATCTATCTCGTTTCCATTATACTTTTGAGAATTTATTGGAATTTTAAGTCAAAGAAGATGCAAGGTCAACAGCTACCTTCTCTTGAAGGGGAGTTTTCACGATTAAGTAAGGGGAAGGGTGCCGTTTACTTTTTCTCCCCCACGTGTAAGCCGTGCAAGGAGATGGAGCCGACAATAAAGAAACTTGTAAAATATGCGAAGATAAAAGTTGTGAGGGTTGATGTAAATGAAAAACCGGAGCTTGCACGAAAGTTTGGAGTTCTTGCAACTCCCTCTGTAGTTTTAACAAGAGATGGAAAAATAGTTAAGATTTTTCTTGGTCCTGCTACGGAGGGAGATATAAGGAAGGCACTTGAGTTATGAAAGTTACTTTTTGTGGTGCGGCTCAGGTTGTAACAGGAAGTTGCTTTCTTATTGAAACTGGAAATGTTAGATTTCTTGTTGATTGCGGTCAGTTTCAGGGTGATGTGAAGCTTGAGGATGAGAATTTCCGTTTCCATTTTGACCCTTCCGCGATAGAT
>JALSLT010000092.1 GCA_026988135.1 Desulfurobacterium sp. | reverse complement strand
AATTTCCTCCGCTTGTTCCTCAATCGTCATGTTTTTATGAATAATTCCTATTCCACCCTGCCTTGCTATCGCTATAGCCAATTCGGATTCGGTAACGGTATCCATAGCAGCACTCATTATGGGAATGTTCAACCTTATTCTCTTGGTAAGTTTTGTGGAAATATCCACTTCCGACGGAAGAATCTCGGAATAGTTTGGAACAAGAAGAACATCATCAAAAGTAAGGGCCTCTCTTACGTGTTCGTCAAGCATATTTGCCTCCTTTTTTGCTTTTTTGAATTATAATTACACTTACTCAATTAAACAAGGAGGTTAGATGTCCGGAAACGAAAAAAAACTATGGGGTGGGAGATTTAAAGAGGAAACGGATAAACTGATAGAGCAATACACGGAATCTGTTTCTTACGATAAAAAACTTGCCCCCTTTGATATAGCAGGAAGTATCGCACATGTAACAATGCTTGGAAAGCAGGAAATTTTAAAAGAAGAGGAAGTATCCAAAATTATTTCAGGATTAAATGATATTTTAGAAGAGATAGAAAACGGCCAATTTGAGTGGAAAGAAAAATTCGAAGATGTCCACATGAACATAGAGAAGCGATTAACCGAGAAGATAGGAACTGTCGGCGGCAAACTTCACACGGGCCGATCAAGAAATGATCAAGTTGCAACAGATGCAAGATTATTCGTTCGTTATGAAATAGAAAACATACTTGAACTTCTTAAAAAGACAAGAAAAGCTTTTTACACTCAGGCTAAAAAACATATGGATGTTGTTATGCCGGGCTACACCCATCTCCAAATAGCCCAACCTGTCCTATATGCTCACCATATGCTTGCATACTATCAGATGTTCAAAAGAGATGCAGAAAGATTCAAGGACACATTAAAAAGGGTAGATGTTATGCCTCTTGGTTCTGCAGCCATTGCCGGAACAAGTTATCCCCTTGATAGAAAATTTACGGCAGAACTACTTAAATTTAACTCTGTAACACGCAACAGTATGGACGCAGTAAGCGATAGAGACTTTGTTGCCGAAACAATTTTTAACTGTGCCCTTGTAATGACCCATCTTTCAAGACTATCTGAAGAACTTATACTATGGTCAACAGAAGAATTCAACTTCATAAATCTTCCTGACGCCTTCTGTACCGGAAGTTCCATAATGCCTCAGAAAAAAAACCCTGATGTTTCTGAACTTACAAGAGGAAAAACAGGAAGAGTCTATGGAGACCTTATGGCAATCTTAACAATCCTTAAAGGACTTCCTCTTACCTATAATAGAGATCTTCAGGAAGATAAAGAACCCTTGTTTGATGCAATTAAAACGGTAAAACTTGCCCTTGCAGTAAATGCAAAGATTGTTGAAGGGATGGAACCCAAAAAAGAAAGAATGAAAAACCAAGCACCCAAAGGATTCTCTCTTGCAACAGATATTGCAGATTATCTTGCAAAAAAAGGCACTCCTTTCAGAGAAGCTCACCGAATCGTTGGAGAGATTGTAGCCTTTTGTCTTGATTCGGAAAAATCTCTTGAGGATTTATCTTTGGAAGAGTTTAAAAGGTTTTCCGATATATTTGAAAAAGACACTCTAAACCTTATGAGTGTAGAAGGCTCCATAAACAGCAGGAATATTACAGGCGGTACTGCAAAAGAACAGGTTTTAAAAGAACTTGAAAAAATAGAAAATGAAGAAAAGTTTAATATAAAATAATAATGGATTTAATTTTAAGGAGGAGCAATGCTCAGATTTGAACCGGAATTTTTTAGGAAAAGAAACAGAGAGATAGATGAATCTACCCTTAGAGTAATAAGCAGAGAGGTAAGAAAAGATATTTTAAAAATGACATCCGAAGCAAACTCCGGTCATCCCGGCGGTTCAATGTCAGCAACGGATATTATGGTCACCCTTTTTTATTACAAAATGAAACACAATCCCGACAATCCGAAATGGGAAGAAAGAGACAGATTTGTCCTTTCGAAAGGACATGTGAGTCCGGCTCTTTACTCTATACTTGCCCGCTGCGGATACTTCCCGTTGGAAGAGCTGAAAACCTTCAGAAAACTTAAAGGCAATCTCCAGGGACATCCCGATATGCTTAAAACACCAGGTATCGAAATATCAACCGGCTCTCTCGGACTTGGAATAGGTGCTGCAGCAGGAATGGCCTTAGGGCTAAAGCTTTCGAAAATTAGCTCCAAAGTTTATTGCATAATAGGTGACGGAGAGTCTCAAGAAGGAAGTGTATGGGAAACATCAATGGCAGCATGTCACTATAACCTTGATAATCTATGTGTTATTCTTGACAACAATAATTTACAGATAGACGGACCGGTAGATGAAGTTATGTCAATCTATCCCGTAATTGAAAAATGGAAAGCGTTTGGCTGGCATGTAATTGAGATAGACGGACATAACTTCAAAGAGATAAAAGAAGCCCTTAATGAAGCAGAAACAGTTAAATACAAGCCAACAATGATAGTCGCAAAAACTGTCAAGGGTAAAGGAGTTTCCTTTATGGAAAATAGGGCAGAATGGCACGGAAAAGCCCTTCCACCGGATCTTTTAAAAGAGGCTCTGAAAGAACTCGGAGAAATTGTTTGATTTCAGGAGGAAAAATGGAAAAAGCAAGCTTAAGAGATGCTTATGGAAATAAACTTATAGAACTTGGACACAAAGATGAAAGAATAGTTGTTTTTGATGCTGACCTTTCAGGTTCAACAAAATCAGGAAAATTCGGAAAAGTTTTCCCTGAAAGATTCTTCAATATGGGAATTGCCGAAATAAACATGATAAACACCGCCGCAGGACTTGCCACTACCGGGAAAATAGTTTTTGTAAGCACATTTGCCATATTTGCCACAGGAAGGGCCTGGGAAGCGGTAAGGCAGATGGTTTGTTATCCTGAACTTAACGTTAAGATTGTATGTACTCACGGAGGAATTACTGTCGGAGAAGATGGAGCAACCCACCAGGCGCTTGAAGACATAGCCAATATGAGAAATATTCCGAACATGAAAATTATAGTCCCTACCGATGATATAGAAACAGCTCAGGTAATAGAAAAAGTAGCCCATACAGACGGACCTTTTTATGTAAGGTTAACAAGGGAAAAATTTCCCAGAATATTTGACGAAAACTATAAATTTGAAATAGGAAAAGGGTACGTTTTAAGAAGGGGGGAAGATGTTACCGTAATAGCAAACGGTATAGAGACATCTTTTGCACTGGAAGCAGCAGAAATTCTTGAAAAGGAAGGGATTTCAGTAGAGGTTATCCATATGCCGACAGTAAAGCCTGTAGATAGGGAACTTATAGCATCTTCGGCAGAGAAAACCGGAGCGGTAGTAACAGCTGAAGAACACTCCATTATAGGAGGACTCGGTTCTGCCGTAGCGGAAGCTCTCGTAGAAACACATCCTGTTCCGATGGAAAGAGTCGGAACACCTGACACTTTTGGTAGGTCAGGTAAAGGATGGGAACTTATTAATTTCTATAAATTGGATACAGAAGGTATCACCGAAAAAATACGAAAAGTTCTTGAGAGGAAAAAAAGATGAAAAAGAACCTCAAAAAAACCATATTTATCGGATTGTTCGTACTGTTTTCTTTCTCGCTCGTAAATATAGGTCTTGCTGCAAAAAACGGAAAGGACAGCGAACTTTCCTACATCTCCCTTTTTACCGAGGTTTATCACTTGGTTAAAGAAAAATATGTCGAACCGGTTACCCCAAAAAAACTTTTTGAAGGTGCCATACAAGGAATGCTTTCAAAACTTGACCCCCATTCTGTTCTCTTTAAACCCGATGATTTTAAGGAATTTCAAGTCGAAACCCAAGGAGAATTTGGAGGGCTGGGTATCCAAATAACCAAGACCAAAGATGGAAGGCTTATGATCATCACACCGATAGAGGATACTCCGGCATACAGAGCCGGGTTAAAACCGGGAGATATAATCGTAGAAATAAGCGGTAAACCTTTCACCCCGGAAATGAGCCTAATGGATGCGGTAAAAATAATGAGAGGAAAACCGGGAACAAAAGTAACAATAAAAGTGATGAGAAAAGGGTGGGATAAACCGAAAAAGTTCACAATCACAAGAGCAATAATAAAAATCAAAAGCGTTAAATACAAGAAACTTTCCAATCACATCGGATATATAAGGTTCACTACCTTTCAAGGTAATTCTCCCAAAGAATTCAAAAAGGCCCTAAGATCTCTCTCCAAAGATAAAGAACTAAAAGGAATCATAATTGACGTTAGAAACAATCCTGGCGGACTCCTTGACTCGGCTGTTGAAATTAGCGACTACTTCCTTCCGGAAGGAGACTTAATCGTCTATACAAAAGGAAGAATATCCGAAAGCAATCAAAAATTCTACTCGGAAAACTCTCCTTCGGTTCCGGAAAACATTCCGGTAGTCATGCTCGTTAATGGAGGAACAGCAAGTGCGGCTGAAATTCTAACCGGAGCACTGAGATACAATAGTAGAGCTATCGTTGTGGGAGAAAAAACTTTTGGTAAAGGCTCTGTTCAAACTCTACTCCCTCTCGAGATGGGCTATGGGGTAAAAATAACAACAGCAAAATATTACATGCCAAACCATAAGTGTATAGACGGAAAGGGAATAAATCCCGACATCACCGTCAAACTTTCACAAACAGATATCGATTTTCTTAAAAAGGAAGCGAAAGAGATCGAGAAACATCCGGAAAAAACGGAAGAGATAAGAAAAGAAAAAGAGAAACATATAGATAACCAGTTACAAAGAGCAATTGAGGTTATAAAGGAGTTCCAACTGTTCCAAAAATTGGAACCATCCAAGAAAAAGAAAGCAGCTTAATTTAAAGGGAGGATATCCTCCCTCATTTCTTAATTTTAAAGCCGGCCATCACAACTTTTAATCTATCAACCCATGAAGTTCCTTCCGATTTTAAACTCTTATTTCCAATCCTTCTAACAGAAATCACATCATATTTCGCGCTTGTTAAAAAAACCTCATCGGCTGTTTCCGAAAAATCCATTTTAAAAAAACCTTCAACAATCGGAACACCCATCCTTTTCAATATTTCAATAACTATTTTCCTTCTTGTCCCCGGCAAACAACCGGTTTCAAGAGAAGGAGTAAAAAACACACCTCTTTTCACAAAAAAAATATTGGCAAAAGCTGACTCAGAAATAAAGCCGTTAACATCGGTAAGCAAAACTTCATCAAATCCCTTCTTTTTTGCTTTTGAAAGAGCAAATAGAGAATCGTAAATTGAAAGTGTCTTAAACTCTGAAAGAAAATCCCGTTTTCGCTTTATACAATTATCTGCCAATAAAGAAACACTCTCTGGAACAATACACACTCTTTCTGAAACAGCATAAGAACCATCCTCAAAAAGAGCAAATTTCACAAGTTTTAAACCCTTGGAATCAATTCCCTTTAATTTTCTCTCAAACATTTCATAAGAAATAGTAAAAGGAATATCCAAAACAAACGCACTTTTTTTTATTCTTTCATAATGATATGGAAGAAAAGTAGTTTCCCCATCTTCAATCCTCACAGTTTCAAAAACTCCAAACTTTTCCATCGGAAAAATCTCCCTTCTTTTCGGAAAAATTTCCGAAAAATTGATTTAAATAATTCTACCTAATCTATAAAGCCATTGGAAACAAATAAAAACATACCCTCTGGACAAATTGGCATAAGAGATGCTCATATAAAAAGAGAACAACTTAAAAGGAGGAAGCTATGAAAAAACTTATAACAATGGTTGTAGCAGGAGTTATTACCGCAGGTAGCATAAGCTCGTGTACCGCATCAAATACAACAATCAACACCATGCCGGGAAGAGGACCAATATACATAAACACGCTCCCGAAAGAATCTTTATCAAGAAGGGAGAAGAAAGACCTACTCTTTATGAGAGAAGAGGAAAAACTTGCAAGAGATGTATATCAGAGCCTTTACGAAATGTGGCAAATGCCTGTATTTAGAAACATCTCAAAATCTGAACAGCGACACATGGATATGATAAAACTTCTCCTCGATAAATACAATCTACCGGATCCGGTAGAAATAACCGGTGACAAAAGAGGTGTCTTCAAAAACAGAAGACTTCAGTCCCTTTACAAAAAATTGGTTAAAAAAGGAAGTAAATCTTTAATAGACGCACTTGAAGTGGGTGCAACAATAGAAGACCTTGATATTAAAGACCTTCAGGAGGCCATTAAAGATACGGATAACCAGGATATAAGGGCGGTTTACCAGAACCTTATAAAAGGTTCAAGGAACCACATGAGAGCATTTACAAGAATCTTACAGAGATACGGTATAGAGTATAAACCAAAATATATCTCTGAAAATTACTACCAGTCAATTATAAACTCAAAACATGAAATAGGCACTGTTTATGCCGGTAATGGAAAACCTGTAAACTCATTTCAGACTCTTACTATTAAAGGTAGAGTCATAAAAGTTTACCAGAGAAAGGGATATGGAAATAGAAAAGTTGTCTGGTGGGTAGCTAAAGTTAAAACAGTCAACGGAATAGTAGAAGTCGCAATAGCACCTACATGGCTTTACCCTTCAGTTGACATCAAAATCGGAGAAAAAGTAACGGTAATCGGCTATGTTCCGCCTTTCTGGAGAGTAAACAATATAAACGGAATAATGGCATGCACAATAAATACGAAAAAAGGTAAAAAATACCAAATAAGGAACTGTAACAGATTTAACAAAAGATTAAGATTCAACCGATAACAATCTTCATAAAGTGAGGGGACAGTCCCCTCACTTTCCTAATAAGGGGGTAAAAAATGAAAACTCAAAAACAGGAACAAAGAAAATGGATAGGTCTCCTTTTATTTTATAGTTTCGTTGTACTTATGATTTCAAGTATAGTCCTTTTCATAGTTCCATATGGAAGGGTAGCAAACTGGACAGGATGGAAACTTCTAACCTTTTCAAAAACACAATGGGAAAATATTCATCTTATATCAGGAATAATCTTTATCGCCTTTCTTATATGGCATATGATACTTAACTGGAATCCACTTCAAAAACACCTTATCAAAAAGGAAAGCTTTATCTCTGCTATTTTAATAGCTGCAGTCACTATCGTTGCAGCATATAATATCCCACCTGTTAGCTTCATAACGGTAGTTCAAGAAAAGATAAAGACAAGCTGGGAAAAAAAACAAAAAAACCAACCTCCCATACCTCACGCAGAAATGATGACACTAAAAGAGTTTTGTCAAAAAACAGGAACACCTATTGAAGAAGCAGTTGAAAACTTAAAGGACAAAGGCATAAAAGTGGAATCCATGGATGAAACTTTTAAAGAAATTGCTAAAAAAAATAACACAACTCCTGCAATGTTGTATAAAATTATCAATGAAGAAGAAAACCGAAGTAGAAAAAGCTCTCCTTCAGGTATGGGATTTGGTAGGAAAACAATGAAAGATATTTGTCGCTCTTACGGCTTAACTGTAACCGAATGTATAGAAAAACTTGCTAAA
>JALSLT010000091.1 GCA_026988135.1 Desulfurobacterium sp. | reverse complement strand
ACTATTCTCATATAGGAAAGATCAAACATACCGTGATGAGTTGCCCCATCTTCTCCCACTATTCCACTTCTATCTATGGCAAAAATAACAGGAAGACTTTGAAGTGCAACATCATGAATTATCTGATCGTAAGCTCTTTGAAGAAAAGTCGAATAGATAGCTACAACAGGCTTTAATCCTTTCTTTGCCAACCCGGCTGCAAAAGTAACAGCATGCTGCTCGGCTATACCAACATCAAAATATCGGTCCGGAAACTTTTTATAAAACTTATCAAGTCCTGTTCCAGAAGGCATAGCTGCAGTAATAGCAACAATTCTATTATCATTTTCCGCAAGCTTTATAATTGTATCTGAAAATACGGAAGTCCACTTAGACAAAGTTTTTTCAACGGAAGGAGTTTTGTTTTTCTTTGCTACACCATGAAATTTTTCCGGATTCACCTCAGCAGGTTCATAACCTTTTCCCTTCTTCGTTATAACATGGATAAGTGTCGGGCCTTTCATTTTAGAAACATTATTAAAAACGGAAACAAGAGTATCTAGATTATGTCCATCAACAGGACCTATATATCTAAATCCCAAATCTTCAAACAACATACCCGGAGGAAATAACCCCTTTACCATTAAATCTTCGAACCTTTTAAATCTTCTATAAAGCGATTCACCGAATATCTTTTTGGAAACATTTTCAAAACGACTTTTTGTTCTTCTTAACCATTCATCGGTCGTAACCTTTATAAGATAATTAGCCATGGCACCTATGTTCGGAGATATGGACATTCTATTATCGTTAAGAATAACAACTATATCTTCTCCAAGCTGTCCGGCATTATTAAGCCCCTCATAGGCTTCTCCGGCTGTTAATGCCCCGTCTCCTATAACAGCTATAACTTTACCTTTCTCACCTTTTAATCTTTTTGCAACTTTTATACCAAGAGCAGCAGAAATTGAAATACTGCTATGACCGGCTCCAAAAGCATCATAATGACTTTCTTTAATCGAAGGGAAACCCGATATACCTTTATACTGCCTTAAAGTTAAAAATTCCCTCTTTCTATCCGTTAGTATTTTATATGAGTATGCCTGATGTCCAACATCCCAAACTATCTCATCTTCCGGAGGAGAAAACACTTTTAATAGAGCCACAGTAATATCTACAACTCCAAGAGAAGAAGCAAGATGTCCTCCTGTTTCAGAAACAACATCCACTATATATTTTCTCAACTCTTTGGCAAGCTGTTTCAGTTCACCAATCGGAAGTTTTCTAACATCATCAGGAGTATTTACCTTTTCAATTATCAATAACTTTCCTCCAGATAACTTAACTCTTCTAAAATTATAACTTAATATCAAAACTCCCTATTAACTATAAAATCAGCCAAATATTCAAGAGGAACCCTTTTATTTTCATTAAATTCTTTTAAAAAAACCTTAGCCTCGTTTATAACTTTTTTTGCCTCATCTTTGGCTCCCTCAACACCAAAAAATGTTACAAAAGTAACTTTTCCGTTTTCTATATCGGACCCAACTTTTTTACCTAACTTTTTCTCATCACCAATCACATCTAAAACATCATCAATTATTTGGAAAGCATAACCTATAAGCTCACCGTAACGTCTTAAAACACTTAAAGTATTAGCATCTCCTCCGCCTATAATTCCTCCTGAGACTATAGATGCCGTAATCAACGCCCCTGTTTTATATTTATGGATAAATTTCAATTCTTCAAGAGAAACATCCTTTCTATCTTCAGCCTCCATATCACACTGCTGACCTAGAACCATCCCCATCATACCGGAAGCTTTTCCTATCTCTGAAATAACTTTTATTTTTCTTTCCGAATCAAAATCCCACTCGGAAATCACCTCAAAAGCTCTATTCAAGAGAGCATCCCCGGCTAAAACTCCGGTAGCTTCACCAAACCTTTTCCAAGTAGTCGGATACCCCCTTCTAATTTCATCGTTATCCATTGCAGGAAGGTCATCATGAACAAGAGAGTAAGTATGAATCATCTCAAGAGCAACAGCTATTGGAATAGCCAAACGGTAATCATTACCAGTAATTTCACAACCTGCCATACATAGAATAGGTCGCAACCTCTTTCCACCGACAGCAAGGGAATACTTAACAGCTTCATAAAGACTCAGGCCAAAAGGAGGATTAGGTGGTAAATAATCAAGTATAACTCTATCTATAAGCTCCTTTCTCTCTTTAAGATATCTTTTCAGTTCCATATTTTTTCTCCTCACCTTTCAAAAGCCTTATTATGTTTTTATAGTGCTTAATTATTATCACGAAACCGGCAATAGCTACAAATATATATTCATTAGGCAAGGATGAAACATAATATTTAAATACCAAAACATATACTGCAACAGCTGTAATGGAACTCAAAGAAACATACCTTGTTGTAAAAAAAACCACAGAAAAAGTTACAATCGCAATAGCAGCTGTAACAGGTGAAAGAACAAAAAAAGCTCCAATACCTGTAGCTACCCCCTTTCCGCCTTTAAATCGAAGAAATGGCGAAAAGCAATGACCCAAAACAGCCATAAGAGCAGCAATAAACTGAAACTTCAAAGGTAAACCTGTATATTTAACAAGCAAAACAGGGATAACACCCTTTAAAACATCAAGAAAAAAAACAAGAATACCGATTTTTTTTCCAAAAACCCTTGATACATTCGTTGCTCCTATATTTCCACTTCCGTATTTTCTTATATCAACTCCCTTTATCTTCCCTATTATGTAACCGAAAGGGATAGCACCAGCAAGAAAAGAAAAAACAACTATCAAAACTTCAACAAAGACAACGTCCATCATCTACTCCTTATCAAATTTAAAAAATTCATAAAAATATTTTGCACCTGAATAAACAGCAATGAAAGCCGATATTAAAAGTAAAATATTTCCCATTTTCAAAAATCCCAACAAAATAGTAACAATAGATATCATAAGTAAAAGCGTTTTAATTTTCCCAAAATTACCGGCCGAAATAACCCTGCCTTGTGATGCTGCTATCGCTCTTAAACCGGTAACTGCCTCTTCTCTTGCCACAATAGCCGTAACAGAGTAAGGATCACAAAGATGCTTATAAGATAAAGCTATTAACACGGATGAAGTAAGAATTTTATCTGCAACAGGATCTAAAAGTTTCCCGAAATTGGAAACACTTTTCATTTTTCTTGCAAGATATCCGTCAAGAAAATCGGTAAAAGATGAAAGAATAAAAAGAAAAACCGAAATGTAATACATCTCATTAACAATAGAAACCACTATAAAAGGGATAAATAACAAACGTATAAAAGTAAGTATATTCGGAATGCTACTCATGGCGTTCAAATTTTCATGGGCATTATTACACATTTTAACTGAGGTTCCTCATCGGAAGCAAGAAGTACCTGAGTCATAGGCCCGTCCATAAATAAAGTGATAGAACTGCTATCAAAACTGGCAACAGATTCAATAATATGTCTGATATTAAATGCTATCTCAAACTCTTCTCCGCTATATTCACACGGAATCTCAACTTCAGCTTCCTCACCTGCATCTATACTATCAAACTTTTTAGCCGTTAATTTAACTTTATCGGGATTAAATTTCACTATAACAGGCTGAGCATCTTCCTTATCATATATTACGGAAACCTCTCTCAAAGCAGTTAATATCTCTTCTCTATCAACAACAGCCTTTAAAGAATTATCTTCGGGAATTACAGCCATGTAATCCGGATATTCACCTTCTATTACAGAACTAAAAAGATATGTATCATCGAATTCAAAAAATATCTGATTACCTTCGGTTGATATTTTTACTTCCTGAGAACCTTTCAGAAGCCTTTTAAGCTCAGAAAGTCCGTGTCGAGGAACAATGATATTAAATTCAGGAATTTTAACATCTATCGTATAAAGAGCAAGTCTATGACCATCAGTAGCAACTGCATCCAGTCTGTTTCCAAGAGAATTAAGATAAACTCCCATAAGGTTATATCTAACCTCATCTTTACTTGCAGCATAAGCAACCTTTTTTATAGCTTTATCTATCTCCTCGGAAAGTACGGAAATCTCATTTTTTCCTTTAAGTTTTATCCCCGGAAATTCTTCGGAAGGTAAAGTTGCAAGAGAAAATTTCGAGCTCATAGATCTTATTAAAAACATATTTCCGTTAAGTTCGCACTCAACCTCTTCTACAGAAAGACTGGAAACAAGTTTTTGAAGTTTTTGAGCATTGACTGTAACATTTCCCTCTTCTATTACATCACAATTAGCAATTGTTGCTATACCTATATCAAGATCTGTTGCAGCCAAAGTTATTGTATTGTCGGAAACTGAAAGAAGCATATTGGAAAGTATGGGAATCGCTCCTTTTTTATCTGCAGCCGGAGCTACTTTTTTTACTCCTTCTTTTAGTATTTCTTTATTAATTTTAAATTTCATATTTCCTCCTTACTAATTAGTCATCATAGAAGAGCGCCTAATATTTGTGCAATTTAATTTAAGCCATTTATATTGTATATAAAAAAGCACTAAGGTGTGAATAAATATGTGGATAAATATGTGGATAAGTTGTAAGTTATCCACATATTTGCTTTAATTCTGTGGATAAGTGGACTACTTCCTGTATTGTCCACATGGATGATATTATCCACAGGGGTTATCCACAGGAGTTATCCACAGTTATTGTGGATAACTTACGGAGCAGAACTGGTAGATTGGGTAAGAGCTGACTCAATCTCCATAAGTAATGTCCTTGTTTCCGGATTTTCTTCTTCAAGCTTTTTTATCCTGTTGTAAGCATGCATTGCTGTTGTATGGTCACTTCTATTAAATGCCGCAGCTATTTTAGGATAGGAGTATCTTCCTAATTTTTTACAAAGATACATTGCTATTTGTCTTGCTAATGCAATCTGTTTTTTTCTTGAATTTCCGTTGAGATCTTCCAAATTAATATTCATCATTTGAGAAACAACTTTTTTAATTTCATCTACAGGTAGAGAATCTATATTTTGGTCTGTTTCCGATTTTAAATTGTTCGGTTCCAGGCTGAGAGTGGTTCTTACAAGTTCTTCATCAAGGGGTTTACCTTCCAATTGAGCTTTTGCTTTAAGCTTTAGTAAAGTTCCTTCAAGTTGGCGAATGTTTGACTTTATTCTGCTTGCAATGAGTTTTAGCACGTCATCAGAAACATCTATTCCTTCGTCTTCAGCTTTTCTTCTAAGAATAGCTATTCTGGTTTCAAAGTCTGGGGGTTGAATATCAGCTATCAATCCCCATTCGAATCTGCTTCTCAATCTTTCGGTTAACATAGGAATATCTTTAGGAGGTCTGTCACTTGTAAGAATAACTTGTTTACCTGAATCGTACAGGGCGTTAAATGTGTGGAAAAATTCTATTTGAGTTCTATCTTTTCCACTTATAAACTGAATATCATCTATCAGTAAAAGGTCCACTGTTCTGTATTTTTCTCTGAATTGGGTCATCCTATCATTTCTCAAAGAATCGATAAGGTCGTTCATAAAACTTTCGGTTGTAACATATACAACGTTTTTTGAGGGAAAATGTTCTTTTACAAAATTTCCTATGGCCTGCATAAGGTGGGTTTTTCCAAGTCCAACTCCCCCGTAAATAAATAACGGGTTGTAAGCTTTTCCGGGGTTTTCGGCAACTGCTATTGCAGCAGCATGAGCAAATTGGTTACTGGAGCCGACTATAAAGTTTTCAAATGTGTATTTTGGATTTAGGTTTGACTCTATTTTAGGGGTTTTTTTTGTACTGAGGTTTAGTTCTAACATTACTCCTGGAGATGATTTTTCCTGTAAAACTATTGAAATTTCGAGGGGTTTTCCAAAGTTTCTACCAACAACATCTTTTATCAAAGGGAGGTATCTCTTTTCTACAAATTCTTTGGTTATATTGTCTTTAGCTTTTAACATCACTTGTTTTCCGGATATGGAGATAAATAATAAATCTTTTATCCACGTTTTATATTCGTGAGGTTTTATGCTCTTTTTCAGTTCATTTAAGCATTTGTCCCATACTGCTTTCACTTCTTTTACCTCCCCGGAAAAACTTAATGTGTATCCACCATTCTACCAATTTGCTAAATTCTGCACGGATAAATTGCAGGGTGTAAATATATAATTTTTTGTGCGGTTTTGTCACTTGCTTTAACTCATGATGTTTTTTGTTTTTAAACTTGGTATAAAAAAAGAGATTTTTTTATTTAGATTTATTGAAAATTATTACTTTGATTCATTATAATATTTTTTAAAAAATATGTCTTGAAGTTAAAAAATATTATAATGAAAAAATACCTATTTTGTGTTCGAAGTTTAAATTACAGTAGATATTTTCTTGCACGATAATCTGTATAATTCTTCTCATAGAAAAGATTTTATAAGGAGGTTATTTATGAGGTTTTTGTCATTGCTTGCACCTACGTTAAAAGAATCCCCTTCAGATGCCGAAATTCCAAGTCATAAGCTCCTTATAAGAGCCGGTTTTATAAGAAAAAAAGCATCTGGACTTTACGATATTTTACCTTTAGGGGTTAAAACCCTTAAAAAAATAGAAAATATAGTGCGGGAAGAGATGGAGAAAGCAGGAGCTCAAGAAGTTATTCTTCCTATTATGCATCCTGCTGAACTGTGGATTGAGAGTGGGAGATGGGATGTTTACGGTAAGGAGATGATAAAGTTTAAGGATAGACATGAGAGGGATTATGCCCTTGGACCAACAGCAGAAGAGATGATAACAGACCTTGTAAGAAAGGAGATTCGTTCATATAAACAGCTACCTATCAATCTCTTCCAGATTGGAAGGAAGTTCAGAGATGAGATACGGCCAAGGTTTGGGTTGATGAGGTGTAGAGAGTTTATTATGAAGGATGCTTACTCTTTTCATATTTCTGATGAAGATGCTGAGAGAGAGTACTGGAACATGTATGAAACTTACTCCCGGATATTCAAAAGGATGGGACTTGAATTTAAGGCTGTTGAAGCTGATACCGGAGAAATTGGTGGGAAGTTTTCTCACGAGTTTATGGTTATAGCTGATACAGGAGAAGGGAAGCTTGTTTACTGTGAATCGTGCGGGTATGCTGCAAGTACTGAAAAGGCTGAACATGCAGAGCCGCAGATAAATACTGATAGAGAATCCCTCTTTTTGCCTGTTGAAGAGATTTATACACCTGATGTTAAAAGTATAGAAGATGTTGCCGGTTTTCTTGGTGTTGATAAGGAAAAAATTGCAAAGCTTATAGTTGTTGTTGCAGATGAAAAACCTTATGCTGTTCTTTTAAGGGGAGACAGGGAAATTAATGAACTGAAGTTATCAAGGCTTTTAGGTGTTAAAGATTTTAGATTTGCCACAGATGAAGAGGTTATAAAATTTACAGGTCAGGAACCGGGTTTTCTATCGCCTGTTGATATAAGAATTCCTCTTTTTGTTGATGTTTCTGTAGCTTCTATGGTTAACTTTGTAACAGGAAGTGGAAAAAAGGATTACCATTTGAAAAATATAAACCGGGGTAGGGACTTTAATGTTGATAAGTTCGTTGATGTTTCTGAAGTAAAAGGTAGAGATAGGTGTCCTAAATGTGGTGCTTCTCTTATAGAGAAAAGAGGAATAGAAGTTGGTCACATATTTAAACTGGGCACAAAGTACAGTGAAGCTATGAACTGCGTTTTTGTTGATGAGGATGGTAAAGAGAAGCCGATGGTGATGGGA
>JALSLT010000090.1 GCA_026988135.1 Desulfurobacterium sp. | reverse complement strand
TTTAATTCCGACAGCTAAAAGTCTTACAATTTCAAGCTGCTGTCTCTCTCCAACGGTTAAAAGTCCCACAGGTTTGTCAGGGTCTATGGAGAATCTGAGAAACTCACTCTTTTCCTTAAGAATTTTTCTGTATTTTTTCTCATCAGGTTTCCACTCTTTAGCAATACCTATCATAAAATTTTCAATTACAGACATTGCTGGAAAGTCAGATGGTTCCTGATAAAGCATTCCTATACCGGCTTTGGTAGCTTCTGCCGGAGAGGAAAAGTTAACTTCTTTCCCGTCAAGATATATCTTTCCTGAAGATTTGGAGATAAAGCCGGCAAGAACTTTCATCAATGTACTCTTGCCGGCTCCGTTCTCTCCTATAAGTCCGTGGATTGTTCCCGCTTTTACCGTAAAGGAGATTCCTTTGTTTGCGTGAACATTACCAAAATATTTGTGAACATTTTCAAATTGTATTTCCATTAGAATCCTTTACTTTGCAGCACTCTGTCCTTCCATACCTTTAAGAAGCTTTTTCATGTACCATATCTGCTTATCTGTTGCAGCTTCATTGGATTTAAGTAATACTGTTCCATCCTGGTAGTAGAGAGGCCCCTTGAAAAGCTGAATTTTGCCTGTTGCAAGACCTTTTATAAACTTATTAAGTTCTTTCTTTACGGAAGGTTTAATTGCCGGTCCTGTGACAAATCCGACAGAGCTTGTTTCAGAGTTGTTTATGTTTTTCCAGTCAGGTCCGAGCCAGAGCCACTCCTGCTTCCATTTGTCGCTTTTTGCCATCTCTATGAAATGTTTATATCCCGGTTTCCAGTTGAAATACGGAACTCCAAGGCACGCTTTCGGTGCTATGGCACATGCGCCTTTATAGTCGTAAGGTATAGCCCATACATTTTTTCCTTTCTTTCTCATCTGTCCGGCAACAACGAGAGCTTCTGTTGTGTCGATTCCTGAGATAATTACGTCGTACATTTCGTTGAAAAAGTTTTTACTTACCTGTGTAGGGTCGGCGGTAACCCCCGGAATATTGAACCAGAAACCTATCCAGTTTACTTTAAATTTTAGCTTTTTCGGGTCTTTATGAAGAACGTTTACCCATGCGTATCTTGCTCCGAGATACGCTGCAACGGTAAGTCTTCTTGTTTCATCATTAACGAGAGGACCGAGATATCCGATTTTACCGGTTTTTGTTGTCATTCCGGCAACGAAACCAGCCATCATCTTACCGTAAACCATTTTACCCATGAGGTTTGATAGGTTTTTTGGAGCTTTTCCGGTTAGTGCGTCATCACCTGAAATGTGGATAAAGTAGATTTCAGGATGCTCTTTTGCTGCTTCTTTTATTCCGTCTTTCATATCGTCGGAGTTTGCGATTATAAGTTTAACTCCCTTATCCGCCAGGTCATCAACAAGCTCGGGAATTGTAATTCCCGGTCTGTCGGCAGGATTGACTTTGTCAATGTAAATCATTTTTACGTCTTTTAACTCTTTTTCAAGCTCTTTCCCTGCTTCATAGTGAGCTTGGCTCCAGCCGTGGTCGTTGTAAGGCCCTACAAGGAGAAGGCCAAATTTGAACTCTGCTTTTGCAGCTTGAAAAGAGAACAGAGCCATTAAAAAAACAATAAAACTAAGTAGAAAACGTTTCATCACTCCTCCCGTAATTAAGTTGGAAATTTAGAGAAAAATTCTAACACAATTTACGGTTATTTAAGTGAGAGAAGGGCAAGAACAAGACATCCAAGTATAATTCTGTAAATACCAAAAGGTATGAAAGTGTGGGTTTTTACGAACTTTAAAAGCCATTTTACAGAGATGTAAGCGAAAATAAACGCCGTTATAAAACCGATAATCAAAACCGTTAAATTTTCAAAACTTAGTGTATGGTAGTTTTTTACGAGTTGAAGTCCTGTGGCGGCTCCCATCGTTGGGATTGCAAGAAGAAATGAGAATTCCGTGGCAGTTACTCTATCCATTCCGAGGATTAAACCGCCCGTAATTGTTGCTCCCGAGCGGGATGTTCCCGGTACCATTGCAAGAGACTGGAAAAGTCCCATAAAAATAGATTTTATGTAACTTATATTTTCCGATTTATGGATGGAATGTTCTTTTTCTTTGTACATCTTTTCTATAACGATAAAAATGATACCCCATACTATAAGAGAGATGCTTACTACAACAGGATTAAACAGTTTCTCTTCTATAATTTTGTGAAACATTAAACCTAAAATTCCCGTTGGAATAAAAGCAACTATCAGTTTTTTCCAAAGCTCAAAGTTTGTTTTAAGTTTTTCAAAGTAGATAAGAACAACAGCAAGAATTGCGCCAAGCTGAATAACAACTTCAAATGTTTGCTGAAATTGTGTTTGTTCAAGTCCCATAAATGTGGAAGCTATAATCATATGTCCTGTTGAGGATATCGGTAGAAATTCTGTTATTCCTTCAATTATTCCCAGAATAATTGCCTCAAAGATTGTCATAATTTCCTCCAAAATGGTCAAATCCGGAAGGTGTTATTTCTTTTCCGTCAAGATAAACCCCTTCTCCGTTTTCAACTTTGCCGATTATACTTACTGAGTCGATTTTTTCAAATTTTTCTTTAGCTTTTTCGGGAAAAGTAAAGATTAGATTGTAATCTTCCCCTCCCGATATGGCAAGATTAAAAGAATCTTCTCCAAAAACTTTTTTTAGCTTTTTCGAGATAGGGATTTTATCTTTTTCTATATTGATGGCTACATCACTCTCTTCAGCTATAATGGAAAGGGAGACAAGTAGTCCGTCGCTGTTGTCGATACAGCATTTTACACCGTTTTCCAGGAGAAGTTTTCCGGTAGGTATATCGGGAGAAGGAAACAGAAAATTTTCTATTAACGTTTTTTCTATTTCGGAATAGTATAAAGCTTTCTTTTCAAGAAGGTGAAGTCCGCCTGCAGCATTACCGCAAAAGCCTGTTACAGCTATAAAGTCTCCCGGTTTTGCATTATTTCTTAACATTAAAGAGTTTCCGTATCCTATCAATGTAAGAGAAAAAACTTCGCAATCTCCTTTAACCGTATCTCCGCCGGCTATGTTTATATTGTAGTGTTTTGCACTTTCTGCAAGTCCTTTTGAAAGTTCAAAAATATCATCTTTGGAAAAATTTTTCTCAAGGCAGAAGGACACAGTAGCTAATTCCGGGACTCCTCCCATAGAAACGATATCGCTTATGGAAATGGCTAAAAGTTTCCACCCGAGAGAAAAGTAGAGATTTTCAGCTTTTTTTCTCCATTTCTTTCTGTAATGAGTATTTGTTGTAATTGTATCAACGGTTATTAGCATATATCCGTTTTCTTTTTTTATAGCTGCCGTGTCATCGCCTATACCTATAGCTATATTTTTCTGAGGAAAGATATCTTTAATCTGTTTTATAAGCTCAAATTCTTTCAAAACAGACTCCGTTATACGTTGAATCTGAAGTAGATGATATCTCCGTCACGAACTACATATTCCTTTCCTTCAAGCCTCACAAGTCCTTTCTCTTTGCATTTTTGCATAGAACTTTCTTTTATAAGGCTTTCGTAGCTTACAACTTCGGCTCTGATAAAGCCTCTTTCAATGTCCGAGTGGATTTTTCCCGCAGCTTGCGGTGCTTTTGTTTCATTTTCTATAGTCCATGCTCTTACTTCCTGTTCTCCAGCTGTAAAGTAGGTTATAAGTTCAAGAAGATTGTATCCTTCTCTTATTACGCTGTTTAGTCCCGGCTCTTTGAGTCCGAGTTCTTTGAGGAATTCTTCCTTTTCGTTGGCATCAAGTTCTGAAAGTTCCGCTTCTATCTTTGCGCAAATTTTAACAACGGGTGCTTTCTCTTTTTCTGCAAGCCCTCTTACCTTTTTGACATATTCGTTATCTTCCGAAAGTCCGTCTTCATCAACATTTGTTATGTAAAGAATCGGTTTTGCAGTTAAAAATCCAAGCTCTTTTATAAGGTCGGTTTCACTTTCGTTAAACTTCTCCATGTAGGGATAAATCCTCTCTCCGTTTTCAATTATCTCTTTAATTTTCGTAAGAATTTCAACCTCTTTTTTTGCTGTTTTATCTCCTGATTTTGCCTGTTTCGATATCTTTTGCAGTCTCTTGTCAATCGCTTCGATGTCTTTAAATATCAGCTCCATGTTTATGGTTTCTATATCCCTTATAGGATTAACGTTTCCATCCACATGAACGATGTTTGGGTCTTCAAAGCATCTTACGACATGGACTATTGCGTCAACACTTCTTATATTGCCAAGGAATTGATTTCCAAGTCCTTCTCCTTTGCTCGCTCCCTTAACAAGCCCCGCTATGTCAACAAACTCTATGGTTGTTGGTAAAATTCTTTTGGGATTTACTATTTCTGCTATTTTTTGAAGCCTTTCATCGGGAACTTCAACAACTCCTACATTCGGTTCTATCGTACAGAACGGGAAGTTTGCAGCTGCAGCCTTAGCTGAATTTGTTAAAGCATTAAAAAGAGTTGATTTTCCTACGTTCGGAAGTCCGACTATTCCGCAATTAAAACCCATTTCCGCCTCCGGTTAAGATAATGAAAATTAAAAGTTATCCTTAAAGTGGTATTATTGCAAATGGAAATATAGTTCCTATTTTCTTTAACCGAAAGATAATTTTATATGGAGGTAGAAAAGGACTTGATAAAACTATCCCTTGAACTGACACCAGAAGAGTTTTATACCCTTGTAGGACACGGAGAGGAAAATCTTAAAAAAATAGCAAAGGCTTTAAACGTTGATATAGGTTCCCGTGGAACGAACATAATGATTAAAGGAAGCAAAGATAAGGAAGTTAAGCTTCAGAAGTTTTTTAAAGATATGGAAGAGCTTTTTCATTCGGGATATTCCCTTTCAAAAAGTGATGTCCAGATGTATATAAATCAGCTTGAAAGGGATGCGGATTCAATTATTATTAAAGATAATACGATAGTTGCCACATACAGAGGAAAAAAGATAACTGCTAAAACTCCCACACAGAAAAAATATGTTACTGCAATAAAGAAAAATACGATAGTGTTTGGTGTCGGTCCTGCCGGGACGGGAAAAACTTACCTTGCCGTTGCTGCGGCGGTTGCAGCTTTTAAAAAAGGACAGGTTAACAGGCTTATACTTACAAGGCCTGCTGTTGAAGCCGGAGAAAAACTCGGATTCCTTCCGGGAACCTTGCAGGAAAAGATAGACCCATACCTTAAACCTCTTTACGACGCTCTTTTTGAGATGATAGAGCCAGATAAAGTTAATCTTCTCGTTGAAAGAAATATTATAGAGATAGCTCCTCTTGCTTACATGAGGGGAAGAACCTTAAACGACGCTTTTATAATTCTGGATGAAGCACAAAACACTACCAGGGAACAGATGAAAATGTTTCTGACCCGTCTTGGATTTAACTCAAAGGTTGTAATTACCGGTGATATTACACAGATTGACCTTCCGAAAAAGAGAGATTCCGGCCTTGTTGAAACCATAAAGATCTTAAAAGGGATAGATGATATTAAGATTATAGAGTTTAAAAGAAGTGATGTTGTTAGACATAAACTTGTTCAAGAAATCATAAGGGCGTATGAAGAAAATGAAGAGTGAAGCGATAAAAGATTTTTTCACTAATCTAACCGAGAGGGTTAGCCTGCCCGTTTTAGCGGTGGTTTGTTCTCTTCTGATAACTTTTATCCTTCTTCCTTTCGGTGTGAGAACCGTGCCGAATTTAAAGGTTAGAGACATATCTCCCGTTGATGTTCGTTCTCCTGCAAATCTTATAGTTGAGGATGAAAAGGCTACGGAAGAAAAGGTAAAAAGTGCTTTGACAGAGCTTAAACCGGTTTTTAAAGTTAACCCTCAGGCTTTTTTCAACATTAAAGAGGACATTTTAAAGACTTTCTACCTTAACGGTGATAGAGAAACTTCAAATAAAACAATCTCTTTAGCTAAACCGGAATTTATAATCAATCTTCTCGAAAGATATTATTCTACCGGTGTTATTTATGATGAAACCGCAAAAAGATTCAAAGGGAAAACTGTTAAAGTTGTGAATCCTCTAACCTCCACTTCCACCTATAAGGAAATTTCCGCTTTCTATACCGTTTCTCAAGTAAAAAAGAGAATAGAAAAAGAGTTGAGAAGCTTTTACGGAGGTAAAAAAGGCAGTAAAGTTTACAGTTTAATAGAGCATTTAATAACTCCTAATATAAGCTATAGCGATAAAGCTACTTTGGAAGAGAAGCAGCAGATTGTAAATCAGGTTAAACCTGTTCTTTATCAGATAAAGAAGGGAGAAATTGTAGTAAAGAAAGGGACAAAACTTAATTTTGAAGATGTTAGAAAAATAGAAGCGATAGAGAAATTAAAGACAGGAAATAAAACCCTTAACAGATATTTTGCTATTTTCTTTGTTTCGCTTCTAATGTTTTATATAGTTTACAAACTCTATTTTATCGTCAGTCCAACAGCGGCAAAAAGCATAAAAAATATAACATTTTCCTATGTTCTTATAACCCTGGATGTATTTCTTATACGGTTTTTTACTTTTTTCGTAAAACTGATGACTGAAGCGATGAATATCCCTGTGAACGAAGGACTTATCTATGTTCCGGTTATAACATCAGTAATATTCGTATCTCTGTTTTTAAATAAAAAAGTTGCATTTATTCACTCGATTCCTGTTGCCGTGATACCTTCTTTTCTTCTTGCCAAACCGCACTTTTTCATAATTCCGGTTCTTGCAGGTTCTGTTTTTTCCTGTATGGACTCTCAAAATTATCAAGATAAAAATGCCATCTATAAAAGCAGTTTTTATGCGGGACTTGGTGTAGCCGTTTTTCAACTGCTTCTTTTGATATACACCGTAGGTTTTGATTTTAAAAAAGAATTTCTTGCATATCCCATATTTTCGATATTAGGTTCACTGATAGCCTCTATTATTGTTATAGGTTTATTACCGTTTTTCGGTTCCGCCTTCCGATTTACAACGGATATGGTATATATGGAGCTTATCAACCTAAACCATCCGCTTTTAAGAAAGCTTGTTTTAAAAGCGCCGGGTACATACAGTCACTCCGTTATGGTAAGCACTTTGGCTGAAGCTGCTGCGGAAACTATCGGTGCCAACTCGCTTCTTGCAAAAGCCGGCGGTCTTTTTCATGACATAGGAAAACTTAAAAATCCTCAAGCTTTTGTTGAAAATCAGCAGAACGGAATAAATGTTCATGATACGTTACCTTACGAAAAAAGTGCTGTAATTTTGAAGTCTCACGTGGAATATGGAGTTGAGCTTGGTGAAAAGCATAATCTACCTGAGCCCATTATAGACATAATAAAACAACATCACGGAACAAAGCTGATGAAATATTTTTACATGAAAGCGAAAGAACAAAATTCAGAAGTTGATGAAAAAATCTTCAGATATCCCGGACCGAAGCCGAAATTTAGAGAAGCAGGTATAGTTATGCTTGCCGATACGGTAGAAGCAGCCGTTAAATCAGTAAAAGATAAAAAAGACGTGGATATCGACAAACTTATCCATAAGCTTATTATAGAAGACGTCGAAGATGGTCAGTTAACCCAGTCCGGATTAACTCTAAAAGATATATCTCTTATAGAAAAAGTATTTAAAAAAGTTCTTTCCGGTGTTTATCACAACAGAATCGAATATCCTGACAGGTCTTCCTCAAAAAAACCCGAAAATTCTTAAGAATGTAGTGATAAAGATGGACGAAATCGGAAAAATACTTGTATATTTTGGGCTTATGATAGCATTTTTGGGATTCCTTCTTATTCT
>JALSLT010000089.1 GCA_026988135.1 Desulfurobacterium sp. | reverse complement strand
GAAAACGGACATTCTGTTCTCTTCATAGGAACACAATACGGAATAGAATATAAAAAGAGAGAGAGCATCCCCGGTGAAAAAATCTTTTTAGATGTTTCAGGAGTAAGGGGCAAAGGAATAACAGGAAGTTTAAGAGGACTGGTATCTATAATTTCTTCCGTAAAAAAAGTTAAAAATGTTATAAAGATGTTTAAACCGGATAAAATTCTCCTTTTCGGCGGTTACGTTTCTCTTCCGGCAGGAATAGCCGGTAAAGCAAAAAATATTCCCGTAATTATTCACGAACAAAATTCTAAACCGGGTAAAACCAATAGAATTCTAAACAAAACAGCCTTTAAAACCTTAATAGCAAACTCTTTCTGTCAAAAGTTCTTCGCAACCGGAATCCTAACCGGAAACCCTTTGCGAAAACAGATAGAAAATCTGAAATTGAGTAAAATAGAGGCTAGAAAGGAATTAAAAATAACTGAAGATAAATTTACAATCCTCGTTTTTGGAGGAAGCCAGGGAGCTCTTTTTATAAACCAAATAATGAGAAAAAGTGCTCCTCTAATTGAAAATAAAGATAAAATTCAAATTTTACATATCTCCGGAGACGGAAAAGAAGGAAAATTAAAAAGTATCTATGAAAAGCTTGAAATAGAATCGAAAGTTATCCCTTTCACAGACGAACCATGGCTATTTTACAAAAGTGCCGATATTGCTATTTCAAGAAGCGGAGCACTTGCAGTTTCGGAACTATGTTTTTTTGGATTACCGACAATTTTCATACCGTATCCTTACGCAGCAGATGACCATCAATATTACAATGTGAAACTTATCGAAGAGAAAAATGGCTGTTTCCTATTCAGACAGAATGAATTAACTCCGGAAAAACTTGCAATTCTCATAAAAAAACTTTACACTGACGCCTCTTTAATAGAGCGGTTTTCTACTGTTATGAAATCCTTCGCAATACCAGATGCAACACTGAGAGTAATAAGAGAGATTGAAGATGAGGGAAGTTGAAAAAATAATTGAAGCCATCATATTTGTAGCAGAAGAACCTATAACGGCAAAAGAGATAGCCGAAAGACTTGATTTTGATGCAGAATCTATTTTACATGCGATAAAAAAAATTAAGGAAAAATTCACAAATAGCGGTATAGTTTTAGATGAGATAGCAGGAGGCTATAAATTCTATACCAACCCGGCAGTTTCATCATACGTTAAAAAGTTTATTGAAGATAAACCGATAAAGCTTTCCCGACACCTCCTTGAGGTTCTTGCTATTGTTGCTTACAAACAGCCTGTCGCAAAAAAAGAGATAGAAACCATCAGGGGGAAAAACTGCGACGGGGCAATTAAAAGCCTACTTGAAAAACATCTTATAGAAGTTATTGGCAGAAAAAAAGGACCTGGAAGAGCTAAACTTTACGGAACAACAAAAGAGTTTTTAATCCATTTCGGATTAAAAACCATTGAGGAACTACCCTCTTTCGAAATGGAGGAATTAATTGAAAAGTAACTGGAGAGAAGAAGCTATTGATATTTTTATAGAAGATGAAGAAATAGCTTCAACGCTCAAAAAACAGTTGCCGGAATTTGAAGAAAAATTGGCAGGTTTCATTAAGAAGCTTCCCGACAGGTTGAGTGAAAAAAAGTTTTTTGAGATAATAGAATTACTTAGAGGGAAGTTAATAAGTGAAGATTTTTCAAAAATTAAGGATATTTTGGAGGGAAATATGGGAGTTATCACGGTAACTTTTGATTACGGCTCAAAAGGTTTTGAATTTGCTCAGGAACTTGCCAAACTAACCGGATATGATGTCCTCTATAAGGAGATACTCATTCAAACTGCAAAGAGGTTAAACCTTCCTACGGATAAACTGGAGGAGTTTGATGACTTTAATTACATCGCTGCAAAATTGTCTCTTACCGACTTCATTCAATTTAATAGAAAATTTCTTGATTTTTCAATCCTAAGAGGTGATGAAGATGAAAAAGAGATCTCCTTTGAAGAGTTTAAAGAAATGCTTATCAAAGTTGTTATGAACATGGCTTTTTCAAACAATGTCATCCTTGTCGGACACGGCGCTTGCGCAATCCTTGCAGAATATCCCAATACCGTACATTTCAAAATAGAAGCTCCTATCGATTACAGAACAAAACAGTGTGCAGAAAAACTTAATATTCACGTTGAAGAAGCTATGGAAAGGATAAAACAGCTTGATGAGAGAGAAAGAAAATTTTACAAAGATGCAACCGGCGCGGATATTACGGAAATAGACCTATTTCATATGAAATTTAACTCCGCCAAAGTAAGCCCGCAGACAGCTGCAAAAGTAGCACATGAGTTTGCAAAAAAAGTAATTGAAGACTAAAAAAGGGGGATGTTTTCCCCTTTTTATCTCTTAAGTTTTATCCGACAAAGCAATCACACCGGGAAGCTCCTTCCCGGCAAGAAACTCAAGAAAAGCTCCACCACCGGTTGATACATGATCAACAGAATGTTCAAGACCAAGAAGTTCAAGAGCAGCAACACTATCTCCGCCACCAATTATGGTTAAGGCCTCTTTTTTGGAAGCAACCTCTTTTCCAATTGCCATAGTCCCGAATCTGAACTTTTCCATCTCAAAGACACCCATAGGACCATTCCAAACTATCGTTTCAGCATCATTCATAGCCTCTTCAAACAGCTTTACAGTTGCAGGCCCTATATCAAGTCCCATCATATCTTTGGGAATCTCCTTAAAAGTTGTAAGTTTTACTCTGGTATTTTCTTTAAACTCTTGCGCATTCATACTATCAACAGGAACATAAAGTTTAACACCGTTATTATCTGCCATTTTCATTATTTCCCTTGCGGTTTCAAAAAAATCTTCTTCCACCAGAGAACGGCCGACCTGATATCCAGCAGCTTTCAAAAAGGTATAAGCCATACCGCCACCTATAAGCATCTTATCAACAACTTTTAGAAGATTTTCTATTACTTGTAGTTTACTCGAAACTTTAGCTCCACCAATGATAAGAACAAGAGGCCTTTTCGGATTATCAAGAACTTTTCTTAAATACTCAATCTCTTTTTGGAGTAGAAATCCTGAAACGGCAAGATCAACAAATTTTGTAATTCCATATGTTGAAGCATGCTTTCTATGGGCTGTTCCAAAAGCATCATTGACGTATATATCTGCCAGATTTGCCAATTTCCTTGCAAATTCTTCATCATTTGTCGTCTCTTCAGGATAAAATCTCACATTCTCAAGAAGAGCAATATCTCCAGCATTAAGATTTTCAACCTTTTTTACAACATTTTCTCCAACAGAATCGGGAATAAAATGAACTTCTCTTTCCAGAAGTCTTGAAAGTCTCTCGGCTACCGGTTTTAAAGAAAGGGAAGAATCCCAACCCTTCGGTCTGTCAAGATGAGAACACAACACAATCTTAGCACTATGATCTATCAAATAGTTAATTGTAGGGATAGCAGCTCTTATGCGCTTATCGTTCATTATAATACCGTTATCAAGAGGAACATTAAAGTCCACTCTCACAAAAACCTTACGGCTTTTTAATTTTTCAACGGGAACATCTTTAAGAGACATTTTTCTAAACATGGCTTCCGATACACCCATCCTATCCTCCTTATATTCCTAACCGAAAATTTAAGGAAATTATATGCTTATTTTAACCCACGTACAAAATTCGCCGAATGCCCTTGTTCTATTTTAAGTTCAATAATCTTTTCCATACGGAAACTACTGTAAGTTCTATTCACAAAATCGAATCGAAAAACTCCTCTTATCCTATTTCTAAATTTCGTAAGATTAAACGGTCTATCCCATATCATTAAAGTTCTACAATCAGCAAAATTCAGAAAAAATCTATCAATCTTTTTTCCTTTTTTGAAAATGGAAATATTGCAATCGCATTCTTTAAAATTAGAGGGACAACCTTTGAAAACTCGCTTATTACAAATTTGGGAGTAAAAGAGCGGAGTGTCTTGATAAATGAGAACCATACCGTTCAAATATTCCAAATCGGAAAGATTCTCCAAATCATCCTCGATACTAAAAGTAAAACTCTTAAAATTTTGATTAATAAAAAAATTTACCGTTTCCTTATTCATACAGTAAAAAGTATAATCCCCGTACATGTTAACGTTAAAATTCACAAGTAAAGATATTCCGTAAATATTAGGAACAAAAAAATCCTTTATACCATGCTCCACTAAAACAGAAATAAATTTTTTAAGTTTCTCTTCTTCATAGGTTTTCACAATAGTAGGAAGAACAAATCCAACGGTAATATTCTTCTCTTTAAAAGATAAAAAACGATTAAGGTTAAACGATTTAATAAAAACAGCTGTTTTTTCATCGAAAGAGTCAAGCAAAGGAAAAACCGCAGCTGCATTCTCTTCATCAACCACTATAACCTTTTCAAAAACTCTTTTGAAAGAGTAGCAATCGGTAGAAGAGTAACTCCTTTTAGGGAAAAGTTTATTCTCTAACTGTTTGTAAATCTCCTTTCGCGCTGCTGAAAGCTCTCTTCGAGGAATAAAAAAATCCTCGGAAATTTTGATGCTTTTTATCTTAACCTCAAAAGAGAAGTTTCCCGATTTTTTAAATTCTTCTGAAACTTCAAGAGACGTAAGAGCTCGTTTTTCGGGTTTCTCAGTTAAAATATTTTTACAAAGCAGTGTTTCTACATCCCTTACCGTATTTCTACCTGTTACTTCTATTTCTCCGTTGGAAATATCGATTTCAAGTTCGATTAAAGGCTTTGCTTGCGAAACTTTCACCTCTTTAACGGGAAAACTATTGTGAACTTTAACGGAATGAACAAGATAGACAGCATCCCCTTTCTTAAATTTCTCAACAGGTTTTATAAAAATCTGTCTGTTTTTTATACCTGAAACTTTTACCGGAATCGGTTTCCCATCTCTAAAAACAATTAGTCCGTCATGCTTTGAAACCGGAAAAGATAGCCTGTTAACCACAAAGCATTTAGATGTAACCTTTTCTATTTTCCCTAAAAATAATCCGTAATTCCCAGGATAACTGGAATCTATAATATTAGTAGGATGGTCAGTATCAAAATAACCTTTCCATCTCTTTCTTGAAAAAACAATTTTCGATAGTTTCTTTAAATAATATTTCTCTTCCGCTTTTAACTTTTTCTTACCTTTGGCTTCATCGATAAACTGCCTATAAACAAAAGTATTAACAGCCACATAAAGCTCGTCTTTTAATCTTCCCTCAACCTTTAAACTATCAACACCAATTTCATAAAGAGTTTTAACATAATCAAAACCGGCGAGATCTTTCAGATTAAAAATGTACCCTTTCAAATCTCCCTCAAAAAACATTCTGCAAACCTGAGAACATTTTCCCCTATTTCCGGAATGACCCCCGATAAAAGATGAAGCGAAACAAAAACCTGAGTAGGAATAGCACATGGCACCGTGAATAAAAACTTCTATCTCTATAGAAGTGTTCCTTTTTATTGCTTCTATCTCTTTAATCGTTAATTCCCTCGAAAGTATCACTCTTTTAAAACCAAAATCCTCTGCAAATTTAACACCACTAACATTATGAATTCCAAGTTGAGTACTTGATATAAGAGGAATCTTTGGAAACTCCCTTTTTATAAGAGAAGCAAGCCCCATATCCTGAACAATAACTCCGTCGGGATTCAAATCGTAAATCTCTTCCAATATGGAAAAGACATTTTTTATTTCACTGTTCTTCAAAAGTGTATTAAAAGTAAGATAAAGTTTCCTGTTTTTCTTTCTTCCGTAAAAAAGAAATTTCCTGTAATCATCAATAGAAAAATTCTCAGCACCGGTTCTGGCATTAAAAGAGCCTACACCGAGATAGCAAGCATCACCACCGTATTCAAACGCCGCATAAATATGCTCTCTCTTCCCGGCCGGAAGGAGAAGTTCCATACTATTCCCAATAAGTGGCACAGGAGGTTTCCGTTTCGGATATCGAAACCTTACTACAGGAAACTCCAAGAGCTTTTACACTTTTATTGACAAATTTGTAAAAGAATCGGGCCATATTTTCGGATGTCGGAGACCTATCAAAAATAGCAAATCCTTCCAGAAAACGCTGATAGAAATCTATTTCCGCTATACTTTTTTCGGAAAATCCAGGACAGGAAAAATTATCAAAAGCGATATAAATATACTCACTTAAAAAAATGGGCTTTACATCAACTTCACCGGAAACAAAAACATAATCCGAAGTTACTCCGTAAAATTTAATCGAAGGTTTCATTTTTTCAATTTCAGGAAGCACTATGGCTCCATCTTCTAAAATTCCCAATTTCGAAAGAAATATCAGAGTACCGGAATCTTGAGAACTCAATATAAGTTTATGATCAAAACATTTATCAATGAATTGTTTCAGCCATGAAAGATGATGAAAATCCGTAACCATTTGGGATTTATCAAGCTTATCAGAACTAAGATAAACCGTTAATTTGTAATCATGTCCGTGACCTGGCAAACGACGACACTTTGGATAGGTACTTGTTGTCCATTTCGGATTCAGTTGCTGAGAAAAAACCGAATGAGCTGAAGAAAAAGTAAAAGTTTTTGAAATTTCAAACATTTAACCCCCCTCGGAAAAATTTAGAAACGTTACGGTAGTCGTACCGTAATTCCTCCTCTCAACTATCCATCTGTTCTCTTCGGGAATAAAAGGTTCGCTTTTAGGCTCCTCTAAAATTAAAAGACCGTTCTCATCAAGCATATTTAAACTCTTAACAAGATTAACAATCCTGGTGTAATACCCTTTCTCATAAGGAGGGTCAGCATAAATGAAATCAAATCTTTTTCCGTTTCTGGCAAGCTTTTTCAACGCTTTCATATAATCATTACAAACAACTTTATACCGATCCGAAGCAACAGCTAAAGTTTTAAGGTTTCTTCTTATAAGCTCACAAAACCTCTTGTCAGACTCAACAAAAACCGTCTCTTTCACACCCCTACTTAAAGCTTCTATTCCGACATTTCCGGTACCTGAAAAAAGATCCAGAAAAACAGCTCCGTCAAGATAACTATTAAGAATAGAAAATACGGATTCCTTAACTCTATCGGTTGTCGGTCTTAAAAGCTTGGTATCCTTTCTCTTTGGAATAGAAAAGAGCTTCCTTCCCTTATATTCTCCACCTATAATTCTCATACAATTCTCCAATATAAATTAACAGCAGGTATAATTATAATGAAATTATCCAACAAAGAAAAAAGGAGAAAGCAATGAAAAGAAAAATTTTAATACCTCTACTTTTATTTCTTATCTTCCCCTTAATAGCCATAGGAAAAACAGAGAATAAATTTTACCGATTTCTTGAACACTTAAAAGCCGTAAACACACTAAAAATCTCTTTTGCCCAAATTACGGAACTCGATTCCGAAATAGGAGAAAAAGACTTCTACTCAGGAGTAATCGAATATAAAAGACCGAAAAAGTTTCTCTGGAAATACACTAAAAATTCTCAAATGGAAATAGTTTCAAACGGAAAAACCGTATGGACATGCATTCCGGAAGACAAAAAGTTAAAAAAAAGTAAAATAGATGATGCCCTCGATTACCTACCTGTTATTCGAATATTGGAATCTCCGGAAAGCTTTGATAATTATTTTGAAATAATTTCAAATGCAAAAATAAAAGATAAAACCGCATTTGAACTACTTCCGAAGAAAAAAAACCTGGGATACAAAAAAGTTATTGTCATATTTAAAGAAAAAACGGAACATCCCATATCATTTCAAATTATAAACAGAGACGGAAGCTCTTTAACATACATAGTAGAA
>JALSLT010000088.1 GCA_026988135.1 Desulfurobacterium sp. | reverse complement strand
CGGAGTTTCAAGCCTCGGTCCCTCAGTAGATACATAAACACCACCATCATGAAAGGGAAAACCAAGCTTTTCAAGAATTTTCTTCAATCCAGCCCTTATTTGTGGACAAAAAACAGGATTTTGACGAATAAATCCAAGACCCTTTTTCTCAAAAAACGTATATTCTCTTTTTTTTGTGAAATCTATAATATCATCAGGAATCACATAATCTCCCGGCTTATAGTTTTCCCTCATTGAGCCGGGTCCTGTCCACGCGACTATCCTTTCAGCTCCACACTCTTTTGCCGCATAGATATTGGCTCTATAGTTAACAAAAGGAGCTGTAACTTCATAATCTTTCTCCCCGTGTCTCGACAAAAACAGAAAATCTTTTCCGGAAGGAGCTTTAATTTTACAAACAGGGTTCGAAACACCGAAAGGTGTATCTATTCTCCTTTTCCACAAAACTTTTCCAAATCTTTCTTTATCAAGAAAATAAGCACCGCTTCCACCTAAAACAAGAATCACATCTACCCCCTGTTTCTCTTAATATCCGGCGGTGTTACTCGGTGAAGTTTAAACCGCTCTCCGGCAAGTTCCCTTACCCAGTCAGCATCCCTGAACTTCTGAACAAAAGGATCTATGGAAATGCCACCTCTTGGATTAAACTCTCCATACACCTCTATATAGTAAGGTTCAAGCAATTTAAAAATATCCTCAGATATCCTGTTTACCGTATCTTCGTGAAAATCCCCGGTGTTTCTATAGGAGAACAGATACAATTTCAACGATTTACTCTCAACAAGCCATTTATCAGGAATATACTGAATATAGATAGTCGCAAAATCCGGCTGTCCTGTCATTGGACAAAGAGTAGTAAACTCAGGACAATTAAATGATACCCAGTAGATATTTTCAGGAAAGCGATTTGGAAATTTTTCAAGAAGCTCCGGTTTATACTCAAAAATGTACTCCGTTTTCTTTCCCAAAGATTTAACCGTCCCAAAATCTTTTCTCATAAATAAATTCTCCGATTAAAGTATTTTTCTACCCGATTTCACCAAATTTTAACATGAATAAATTTTGATATTAAATGTATTTTGCAATCTTACAGATAAAAGATTAAAATTTTTTATTATGAAAATAGGGATACTATCTGACATTCACGGAAATTTTCATGCTCTTCAGGCAGTCGAAGAGGATATGACACAAGAACAGATAGAAAAAGTATGGTGCCTTGGAGACATCATAAATTACGGTGCCTTCCCCAACGAATGCTGCCTATGGATAACAAAAAACTGTTCCCAAGTTATTCTTGGAAATCACGAACTTATGTTGCTTGAACTTGCTGAAGTTGACAGTGCTACGGTAAATGAATGTTTAATATGGACGAAAAAAGTTATAGATTCAGAATTTATAAAGTTTTTTAAAAAGTGCAGTCTAATTCAAATAGTTAAAAACACAACCTTGGTTCATGACAATCCCACCGCTCCGGGAAGCGCAACATACATTACGGACACTACAACCGCGACAGCATATCTTTTAAAACCGGGAACAGATATATGTTTTTTCGGACATACCCACATTAGCATCGGATATAGACTTTCGAGTATCGGTGCGGAAGTAATCCGCAAGACACCTTTTAAAGTAAACAACGGTAGATTCCTCATCAATCCCGGAAGTGTAGGTCAACCAAGAGATAGAAATCCCAGTGCGTCTTACCTTATTTATGACACAAAAAACAGGTCGGTTAAAACAAAACGAGTTTCTTACAACACCCAAGCTGCCGCAAAAAGTATAATTGAAGCAGGATTACCACCGATAATGGCGGCGAGAATATTAAAAGGAGTTTAAAAACCATGGAAGAAGGAAAAGAGAAAGTTTTAAAAGAGGCATTGAAACAGATAAAAAGAAGTTTCGGGGAAGGCTCTATAATGTTTCTCGGAGAAAAACCCACCGAGGAGATACCAAGCATAAGTACAGGCTCCATAAGCATAAATTATGCAACCGGTATCGGGGGCGTTCCGAGAGGAAGAATAACAGAAATTTACGGACCGGAATCATCCGGTAAAACCACCCTTGCCCTTCACGTAATCGCAAATGCTCAAAAAGAAGGCGGTGTTGCTGCATTTATAGATGCAGAACACGCTCTTGATCCCATATATGCGAGAAAACTGGGAATAAATCTTGACGAACTACTTATATCTCAACCGGATAGCGGGGAACAAGCACTTGAAATATCAGAAACGCTTGTAAGAAGCGGCGCAGTAGATCTCATCGTAATAGATTCGGTAGCTGCTCTTGTTCCTTCCGCAGAACTTAAAGGAGATATGGGAGACTCCCATGTGGGACTTCAGGCAAGACTTATGAGCCAAGCTTTAAGAAAACTAACAGCTGCCACGAACAAAAGTAACGCTGCACTTGTTTTCATAAATCAATTAAGAGAAAAAATCGGCGGAATGAGTTACGGACCGAATGAAACAACTACAGGCGGAAGAGCCCTTAAATTCTACTCATCTCTTAGGATAGAGGTAAGAAATATCGGCGGGATAAAAGGAAAAAACGATGAAAGGCTTGGCCATACTGCAAAAGTAAAGATAGTAAAAAACAAACTTGCTCCACCTTTCAAAGAAGCGATAGTAGAAATCTACTACGGAGAAGGTATCTCCAAATTTGCCGAACTTTTAATCCTGGGAGATAAACTGGGAATAGTTAAAAAAAGCGGAGCATGGTACTCTTACGAAGAAACCAGACTTGGACAGGGAAAAGAAAACTCCCGGAAATATTTGAAAGAACATCCTGAAATTGCCGAAGAGATAGAAAATAAAATAAAGGAGAAACTCCATGGCAACTCTGAATGAAATTCTTGAAAAAGCTCTTGCTCTCGGAGCATCCGATATTCACCTTCGGATGAAAACGGTTCCTATATTCAGAATCCAAGGGAAACTAATTAAAACCAACCTGCCCGAACTTTCAGGAGCGGATATATTTGAATTTGCGAAAACTATTCTTCCTATTGAGAAGAAAAAAGAGATTCCCATTCTTAAAAATTATGATACCTCTTACAGTATTCCCGGAGTCGGGAGATTCAGAGTAAATATCTTTAAGCAAAGAAATACATTTGCAATAGTTATGAGAACCATTCCGACCAAAATACCTACAATAGACAAACTCAACCTCCCAAATATTATAAGGAAAATATCCCTTGAACACAGAGGGCTTGTTCTTGTTACAGGAACTACCGGCTCAGGTAAATCCACAACCCTTGCGGCAATGCTAAACGAAGTAAACGAAAAGGATTCCAGAGTCGTCATAACAATTGAAGATCCTATAGAATTTCTCCATAGAGACAAAAAATCTATCTTCTACCAAAGAGAAATCGGAACAGATGCCGAAGATTTTTTCTCCGCATTAAAAGCATCTCTTCGCGAAGATCCAGACGTCATCCTTGTCGGAGAGATGAGAGACCCTGAAACAGTGAGAACAGCCCTTGATGCAGCAGAAACGGGGCATCTGGTTTTCTCAACACTTCACACTCTTGACGCAAAAGAGACAATCTATAGAATAGTTTCCTTCTTTCCTCCTTACCACCAACAAGCAGTACGATATCAACTCGCATCTGTCCTAAAAGCCACCATATCTCAAAGATTGATACCAAAAGCCGAAGGTAAAGGAAGAGTTCCTGCAGTTGAAGTTATGACAGTATCAGGCTCTATAAAAGAAAGAATTCTAAATCCCGAACTTACCGAAGAGATTCCGTCATTTATAGAAAAAGGTAAAGAGACTTATGGCTCTCAAACCTTCGATCAATCATTGCATGAATTATGGAAAAAAGGCCTAATAACAAGGGAAAATGCTCTTAAATACGCAACAAGAGCAGATGATCTTAAACTAAGAATGGAGGGAATAACATCCGGTGAACTCAAATTTTAAAAACGCACTTCTTTACTCTTTAAAGCTTTTATCAAGGAGAGATTATTCAGAAAAGGAAATTTGCCGGAAACTGGCTGTAAAATTTCCCGATGCAGAAACGGAAGAAGTTATCAAAAACTTAAAAGAGAACAGATATCTCTCCGATTACCGAGTTGCGTACAATTACGCATTATCCAAAATGGAAAAAGGTTGGGGAAAAAGAAAAATAAAATTCTACCTTTTTAAAAAAGGTGTGGACGAAGAAACGGTTGATACCGCTCTTAACTCTATCGAATTTGATTACTCCTTCATTAAAAAAGAACTTGAGAAAAGATTTGATAAGCCTAAAGAAAAAAAGGAAAGAGAAAAAATAGAAAGATTCCTTTCTCAAAGGGGATTCTCCTATCTGGAAATTTTCAACCTCATCTCTGATAAAATATAGAAACTTTTTTTATTACATCAAAACAGTGAGGAACCTATGACAGGAAAAGAAATAAGGGAAGCCTTTTTGTCTTACTTCGAGAATAAAAAACATAAGAGAATAAAGAGCTCTCCTCTCATACCAGCCAACGACGCAACTCTTCTTTTTACAAATGCCGGAATGGTGCAGTTTAAAGATTACTTCTTAGGAAAAGAAAATCCCCCATTCAAAAGAGCAGTATCATGCCAAAAATGTATGAGAGCCGGAGGTAAACACAACGACCTTGAAAATGTAGGAAAAACCGGAAGACATCACACATTCTTTGAAATGCTGGGAAACTTTTCTTTTGGCGACTATTTCAAAAAAGAAGCAATAGCGTTTGCATGGGAAGTAATAACAAAAGTTTTCAATCTGCCTGAAGAACAGCTTTACGTTTCGGTTTATGAAAAAGATAATGAAGCCTTTGAAATATGGCATAAACAGATAGGAGTTCCTAGAAGTAAAATTTACAAACTCGGAGAAAAAGACAACTTTTGGGCAATGGGAGATACGGGACCCTGCGGTCCCTGCAGTGAAATATACTATGATAGAGGAAAAGAATTTAGCTGTGGCACCGGTTGTGAAATAGGTGTATGTGATTGTGACAGATTCCTTGAAATATGGAACCTTGTATTTATGCAGTATGAAAGGGATGAGAAAGGTAACCTTTCACCACTTGCAAAACCATCAATAGATACGGGAATGGGACTTGAAAGAATCGCATCGGTTCTTCAAAACAAACCATCAAACTATGAGACAGACCTTATCTCCCCACTGATAGAATGGATAAGTAACATTTCCGGTATTCCCTATGGAAAAACTGAGGAAACTAACGTTTCAATGCGAGTTATTGCCGATCATTCAAGAGCAATAACCTTCCTTATAGCTGACGGATGTCTCCCTTCCAACGAAGGGAGAGGTTACGTTTTAAGAAGAATTCTAAGAAGAGCGGCAAGGCACGGTAACCTATTAGGAATAGAAAAGCCTTTTCTTTCAAAAAGTGTTGACGTTGTACTAGAAATGATGGGGGATGTTTACCCTGAAATTATAGAAAATAGCGACTTTATAAAGAAAGTAATAACAAAAGAGGAAGAAAGATTTTCCAAAACTCTTACAAAAGGACTTGAGCTTCTCCACGAAACTGTAAAAGAGATAAAAAAAGATGGAGGGCAAGAAATACCCGGTAAAGAAATTTTCAAACTTTACGATACTTACGGATTTCCCGTTGATCTGATAATTGATGTAGCAAACGATGAGCGTTTGAAAGCAGATATAGGAACATTTGAAAAACTTTTAAAAGAACAGAAAGAAAGAGCAAGAAAAGCGCGGAAGGGCAGTTCTCAAAAAACCGTATCTCAGGAACTACTAAACTTCTCCGCAGAAAACCCTTCAATATTTAAAGGCTATGAAACCTTAGAAACAAAAACTTTAATCTCAGGAATTCTAAAAGACGAAAAACTATGCGCAACGTTAAAAGAGGGAGAAGAAGGTATTATCTTTCTCAAAGAAACACCCTTCTACCCTGAAAAAGGTGGACAAGTTGGAGACACCGGGACAATAGAAGGAATCGATTTCAAGTGCAAAGTAGTTGATACGCAAAATATAGCTGAAAATCTTATCGGACATAAAGTTAAAGTCATAAGGGGTAATATAAAAATCAAAGAAGCGGTAACAGTAAAAGTTGATAAAGATAGAAGAGATGCGATAAAAAGAGCTCACACCGCCACTCATATCTTGCACAAAGCGCTAAAAGAAGTTCTCGGCAACCACGTTAAACAAGCCGGTTCTCTGGTTCTTCCCGATAAACTACGTTTCGACTTCACCCATTTTGAAGGTCTAACAGAAGAGGAGATTAAAGAAACAGAAGAATTCATATTTAAAACCATTCTACGAAATCTTCCCGTTAACACCCAAGAGATGAGTTATGATGAAGCCCTTGAAAAAGGAGCTGTAGCCCTGTTTGGAGAAAAGTATGGAGATAGTGTTAGAGTTGTAACTATCGAAGATGTAAGTATGGAACTTTGCGGCGGAACTCATGTCAACAGAAGCGGTGATATAGGAATGTTTATCATAGAATCCGAATCTTCGGTTTCCTCCGGAACAAGGAGAATAGAAGCTTTCACCGGGCTCAAGGCATGGAAAAAGGGACAAAATGATAGAAAAATAGTAAACAGTTTGAAAACCCAACTACAGGCCAAAGAGGAACAGATAGTTGACCGCATAAATAAACTTCTAACAGAGATTAAAGAAAAAGAGAAAGAAATAGGCAGGTTAAAGAAAAAACTTGCAACGACAGAGATTAACAAAATAGTTGAACAAGCTCCTGAAATAAACGGAATAAAAATTATCACCGCAAAAATAGACGGATTTACCGGAAAAGAACTTGTGGAAATAGCTGATGTTATAAGAAACAAAGCGAAAACTTCGGCAGTTATGCTTGTATCAGAAAAAGACGGAAAAACAGGACTTATAATAGCCCTATCTAAAAATCTTACAGACACATTTAAAGCCGGAAATATAATCAGAGAAATCGCACCTATCATTGACGGGAAAGGCGGAGGAAGACCAGATACGGCTCAAGGCTCTGCACAGAATCTCTCTAAACTCGACGAAGCGTTTAAATCTTTTAGAAAAACTTTTAAATAGATGAAAAAAATAGAAGCTCTTTTAACTATAGCCGGCTTTGACCCGACAGGCGGGGCCGGCATACTAAGAGATATTTTAACTTTCAAGCATTTCGGTCACTACTCAACGGCAGTAACAACAGCAAACACAGCTCAAAACACAAAAGGTGTAAGAATTGTTCACTTCGAACCTCCAAAAATTATAAAAAAGCAACTACTGCTAATCTTTGAAGAATTCAAAATAAAAGGAGTAAAAATAGGATTACCCCATAAAAATATTGAATTCAATAAATGGCTTGCAACTTTTCTTAAAAGGAAAAAAGTCCTTATAGTATTTGACCCGGTTATCAAACCAACTTCTGGAAAAAACTTTGTAGAAAACATAAATACCATTCTGCCCTTAATAGAAACCTCAACAATAATTACTCCCAATGAAAAAGAATTCGAATCGCTTGAACCCTTCATAAATCCGACAAATATTCCATACACAACAATAAAAGGAAAAAAAGGGAACAAGCAAGTTAAAGATTTATTACTAAAACAGGGAGAAATCATCAAAACCGTAATTCACAAAAAAGACTCTTTAGAAATCCACGGAACAGGTTGCGCTTTTTCATCAGCCTTACTTTCCCTCACAACAAAAGGGGAGAACATAGAGACAGCCTTTAAAAAGGCTACAGAATTTTTATCAAATTACAGAAAAAAGGCAACTAACGGATTAAAACAGGGAATATATACCGAATAATTTAAGTGGCGGGGACGACGGGACTCGAACCCGCGACCTCCGGCGTGACAGGCCGGCGTTCTAACCAGCTGAACTACGTCCCCGGGATAGTTAAGTGGTGGGCGGAACAGGGATCGAACCTGTGACCCCCAGCTTGTAAGGCTGGTGCTCTCCCAGCTGAGCTATCCGCCCGAATTGACGATAAAGAAATATAGGTTGTTTTTAAAAAGTGTCAACCTTTCAAGGAAAATTTTTTCAAAATTTAACGGGAATTTAACACTTTCTCTACAAGGGAAATTACTTTATTCGGCCTAAGCTCTCTCATACATCTAAAATGATTCTCTTTACAACTCCTTCCACCATGAATTCC
>JALSLT010000087.1 GCA_026988135.1 Desulfurobacterium sp. | reverse complement strand
CAGCATGAGACACAAGAAAAACAATAGCTTTAACCTGTTCTTTATTTAAATCTTTCCCTGGCCATAGTTTAAGGATAACCGAGGCTTTCGGCTCTTCCGTATCCCTTACGAAAACGGAATCTTTAGACAGTGCTATATTTACTTTACTACTCCATACCGCATCTATCCTATTTATAGTCCGTTGGAGCTCTCCCTCAAGAGCTCGAATATACTCTATATGTTCCTGAAACTGCGTTATTCCAAGCTTTGGTTCATCAAATATCTCAAAACCAACTATCTTCCCCGAAGGTAACCCCTTTGCTGCAAGTTTCAGCCTTACATCATAAACCTTATCTTTTGGAACCAAGATAATGCTCCCGTTACCTTCAACTTTATAAGAAATTTTCTCTTCCTGAAGAACGGAAAGAATACTTCCTGCATCATCAGGACTTAAATGGGAATACAGCACCGAATATGCAGTATTAGAAGTTATTTTAATAACCGAAATAGCCAAAAATGACAGGATAGCCAACATCCCTATAATAATTGCCAGATTCTTAACCGAGAGGAACCTGGATAAAACCTCCGGAACTTTTTCTTTTATTTCACCAATACTCACATTATCTTTCTTATCTGAAGCCACTAAATTTGCCCCTGTATTTTATTAATGGAAAACACTAAACCTGCATCCTCATAATTTCCTGATAACTTTCAATAGCTTTATTTCTTATCTCTACGAGAAATCTTAAAGAGATCTCCGATTTTGAAACCGTATAAAGCAAATCTTCAAAATTTTGGACATTTCCGCTCATAAGCTGCTTTTCAGCTTCAGAAGCCGCATTAAGATCTCCGTTAACATCCTTAACGAAGTTCTCAAAAAGCTCTGTAAAAGAACTCTTATCCGTTTTATCTTTATTTTTAATAGCATTGCCTATTCCGCTTATTGACAGGCCGTTTTCAATTTTCATAACTTAAACTCCCTATCACACTCTGAGAATTTCAAGACTTGAAGTTAACATATTTTTATGAGTATTAAAAGCGGTTAAATTCGCCTCGTAAGTTCTCATAGCCGAAATCATATCAACCATCTCTTTTAAAGGATCGACATTAGGAAGGGGAACATACCCTTCCTTATCCGCCAAAGGATTACCGGGATCGTATTTCTTTCTGAAAGGAGAATCATCATAGGTTATCTCTTTTACCCTAACTTCACTCAATGGAGCTTCTCTTTCACCTTCCTTAACAAGAACCGACTCAAATACCGGCACTTTTCTTCTGTAGGGTTCTCCTGTTTGCGGGTCTATAGAATTTGAATTGGCAAGATTCGAAGATGCAATATCTGTTCTAACCCTCTGGGCACTCATTCCGGTTAAGGAGATTTCAAGTCCTTTAAAAAGCATTGCCTCTACCTCCCGGTTATACTTATTTTCATTTTAGTAAGCTCCTTTTTAAGAGCCTGCACCATCGTTCTATACATAACCGCCGTTTCAGCCATTTTTCCAAGTTCTTCATCAACATTTACTCTGTTTTTATCATAACCGGAGTATTTATTAAGCTCTTCAATTTTAAACTCTTTACTCTCTTCCGGAAAAGGGTCGATATGTTTATCTTCCGTTTTTTTAAGTTTCAAGGCCTGCTCCGTTAGCTGCCTCTCAAAAACCAAATCTTTAGGGACAAAATTAGGAGTATCCGCATTTGCTATATTACCTTGTATAACTTTCGAACGTTCGAGGTAATAAGTTGCCATCTCTGAAATGGAATTAAGTTTATTCCACATCTTATCTCCCCTCCGCATTTCTAAAAAGTAACTGGTCCTCATAAACTACCCGGGCAATTCTACTGAGAACATCCTTGCAAAGTTTCACTTCAGGCAAAATCTCTTTTGCTGGGTCAATTTTATCAAGTCTTGAATATGCAATAAGTTTAACGGAATTAAAAAAGCAGTTGCCTTCGGTATTTTTTACCATATCAATCAAGCTTAAACAAGCATCGTATTTACCAGCAGACAACAGTTGCGAAACAGTTTCATATACCGCAAGTTTTAAGATAGGGTCTTCATCGATAAATTGTTTTACATTAGCCCCATTATCTTCCAGTATGTTTGCTGCTTGTCTCAAATTACCTTTTTCAAGGTAAACAAGAACTTTTAAAGCAACAACATCAATATCATCATCCGCGCATTTACGGGATAGTTTCTTAAGAACGGAACTCCATTTTTCAACAGGCTTCCCTAAAAAAATCTCATCTTTAATAAAAATTTTATAGTAATTACAATTTTTCACTTTAATCTTTTTTAGAATCTTTAACGATTCCTCAAAATCCTTGCTCTCCATAAGTGCCCTTGCAAGAAGAAGTAAGTTTTTATCGTCCTTCCACTTATTGGAAATAAATCTTACCAAATCAAGTTTTTTCTCTCTTTCATTACATTTATCTAAAGCGTAAACTGCCTGCAAAAGAGTTTTCTTGTCAAAAATTTCCTTAAAAAATTCAGGATTTGCCTCGTAAAATTCACACAATTTTTCCGAAGGTAACTTTAGAAGAAGAGATTCCCACTGATTCTTAATAAACTCTCTCTGCTCATATTTTAATTGACCCGGCGAAATAAGAGCTATTTCCCATTTCAGCTGTTTAAAAAGCTTACTACTATCCGTTTCCAAAACATACCTTCCAAAATCGGCAAGAGCAAAAGCACCAAGATATGTATCTCTGGAATGGATAAGCGTTTCGAGGACAAATCTTAAAGGCTCCTTAAAGGCTTTTTCCCGGGTTTGCCGGAGGTGATATTCTAAAGAGTTGTCCTTGTCCATCATTGCTATAAGCTTAAGCTTAGCGATTATAGCCTCTTTCGAATCCGGATAAGTAGCTATAATATCATAATAGGTGGCACTCGCTAACTTTCTATTTTCTCTACGAAACTCAGCATCTCCAAGGCGAAGCATAGCTTTTCTTATAACAAGCCTATCTCTTGTCAAACTTATAATCCTCTTAAAAAGCTGCTCCGCAAGCCTATAGTTTCCGTTTCTGTAAATATTTTCCGCAACGATATAGTAATATTCCGGATTTTCAATAAGATAAGTTTCGTTGCGCCTGTAAGTTTTAAAGAAATAACCAAACGCTTTATCATATTTTCCTTTACTGAAAAAAATCAACCCCTGCAAAAAACGAAGCTCATCTTTATCTTTCTCGGTTAGATGAGAAGTAGAAAGAAGGATATAGTACTCATCTACAATATCCGGCCTTTTAAGGAAAACAGCACATCGCAAAATTCCTATAACAGTCCTTACCTGCTCCCTATCTGTCTTTGCTTTTAAAAAAGCAACTCTATATATATCCAAACCTTTATCATAAAAGCCGAGATTTTCATATATGTATGCTTTCGTATAATAATATTTCCAACCGGGCTTTTTAACGGAGTTGAAATAAAATTGCAAAAAGTCCAATCCTTGCCAAAGATATTTTTTTTCTCCTGTTTTTATCCCTATTTTCATATAAGTTTTTGCGAGCATAAAAAGAGTTTTTTTGTAAAAAAATCCTTTTCCCTTATCTCTGGCAAGAAGCTTTAAGAAATACTCCAGGGCTGTGTTGTACGACCCCAACCGGTATTGTCGCACACCTCTTTCAAAAAGCACCTTAGGCTTGTCTATCAAAATAACCGAAGAATTAGTACCGTTTCCCGCAGCAAATGAAGAAACGGAAAAAAAAATTTGAAAGACAGAGAAGAGAACCAACGGAAAGTTCACTTTCACACCCTTAGTTCAAGAGCTGTTTTCCCGTCAGTTTCAGAGACTTCCGAAAATACCGTTTCCGAATAAATCTCTTTACTTTTGGACTTTATTTTTATCTTTAAACCTATTAGATCGGTCTCTTTTAATATTTCTTTTAACTCATCTCTTAAACCGGAAACACTCATTAAGTGTTGCGGTATCTCTATCGTTACCTTTATAAACTTCCTTACCATAGTTGCCTTTACTCTTAAATCCTCGAATCTCCCAGATAAAACATACCGCTGACTTCCTCTGCTGAAAGTTCGATTATTCCCACCATTTGATTCGCCATCCCTATAATAACCGTTTTGGTAACTTCCGTTTGAAAAATTGACATCGCTTGTTGCCAAAGAATGAGAAGATAAGTTGGAACTCTCGGAGGAAGGAACACTATTCTGGTGAAAAACTTTATCTTCGCCCTTATGCTGGGTTTTCTCAAAAGTATAATTTATTGTTAATTGCTCATTTAAACTAGAGACAAATCTTTGGGACGGATTTTTAACAACGGGTTTTACATTCCCACTATCTCCACTCGAACGTTTATCTTTTAGCACAAACCGAGAACCGACTTCCTTCCTTTTTAAAAATTCACCGTTTTTATGTGACTCTTTAAAAGCAGATTCTTTAACAATCGCTTTTTTCTTTTTTTCCTCTTGCCCATTTTTCCCCGAATAAATTAAACTTGATGTGGAATTAAATTTTTCCAAAGATAAATCTTTCTCAGGGCTTTTATCTTGGAAAAATCGTTTCTCTTCCATTACAAAAGCTGCTTCTTTCCGAACAAACCTGTCAGCTCTCTCTCCACTGTTATCAGATATTTTTTCGTTCTTTGAATCTAAAACCATTTCATCTTTATCTTTCGATAAAGCACTAACAACCTTGTCTCCATTTTCATCAATAGATGTTTTTTCTATTACCTGAACAGGTTTCGTATCTATTGCTATTTTAACCTTTGCTCTCATATTCATGCCATGATTATCATGCCGACTAATATCAGAACTTGAAGCCGTTTTCCCGACTTCAACCGAACCATTATCTTGATTTTCAACCAATACAGGAACACTCTTAAACGTATCATGATTTTGCTTCTGCAAAGAATTTTTATTTCTTAGAAACTCACTTTTCCCATACAGTTGAACATTTTTTTCTGAAAAAATTTTTCCTTCCGTCCCGGAATCTGTATTTAAAGCTGCTTTTTTTTCTTTCCCTTTTATTTCAGATTTACCGGAAAACCCTACCCCCGGAAATAAAACTCCACCAATTTCAGAATGTTTTTTTGGAGTTTTCTTCTCTTTTTCAGCTTTATACGAAATAGGCTCTTCCTTTTTTTGAAGCTTATCAGTCATATCTGAAATACCGCCGATATAAACCGATCCTTTTCCCTTAGATAACTTTTTAAAGCCCTGCACACAACATGTTGGCTTTTTATTAACTAATCCGTCCGCATTTAAAAAACCATCTGGCTTTTCTTTGATAAAACTGTTTTCTTCCTTTTCTCCTTCAACTTTTAACATTTGTTTGTTTTTTAAAGCTTTTTCCTTTTTTTTATATCTTAAATCGAAATCCGAAATTTTTTCACCGGTTAAAATGGGTTCCTTCACCTTCCGAACATCCGCCAAATCTTTTCCTTCAAGAGAGGTTTCCTTTAGAACTCTATTTCCTTTTAATCGTGCTTCGGCTTCCATAAAGGAAAATACACTTTCTTTACTTTTCAGAAAACCAACATTTTTATCATCTAATTGGATAAAGTTACTTTGAACGTTCGGATTTAAAACGGAATATGATTTGGGATTCTGTTTCTCAAAAGACTCAAATAAAGCTACAAACTTACCATCGCCAACTTTTTCTCTCCCACTTTTGCTGTCTTTCCCGATAGCTCCCTCATTTATATTAAAAAATATCCCTATCAACTTTAACCTCAACATTTAGGAAAGATATGACTTAATTATACATCTTTCTTCAAAATCTCATAAAGCTTTCCGAGAGCTCTCTTTTTTATTTGAGAGATTCTTGAAACCGAAATATCAAGAATTTGAGAAATCGATTTAAGATCAAGTTCCTCAACAAAAAGAAGTTGAAGTATCATTTTTTCCCTTTCCGAAAGATTATCTAACGCCCTTGCAAGGCGGAACCTCATCTCCTTCAGAATAACATTCTCTTCCGGTAATCTATCCGATGATTTTAAAGTATCAGCTATTGTCAAGCTATCTGTCCCTTGGAACAATAGCTCTTCCATGCTTACCATATACATAATTTCAGTTTTTAAATCATCAATTTCTCCGTTTTTTATCTTTTCTCTTGCTCCCCGGGACATGAAATCAAGAGAGCGCAAATAGTCTATTATTTCACCTCTAACCCTTATGTAAGCGTAAGTTGAAAAATTAGACTTTTTATCATCATACTTTTCTATGGCCTTCATTAATCCTATAACTCCTGTATTTACAAGCTCATCAAACTCAATAACTCCTTCAGGTACTCTTTTATAAATTTTACTGGCAATTTTTTTTATAAGAGGAAGATGTTCCAAAACAATATCATTCCTACTCTTCTCGTACATCTGCGAACCCTTTATATACCTAAAAATTTTTTGAACTTCTCAAAAAATCCTGCCGAAGTTTCTTTCAAAACTTCTCCGGTCTCCAAAGATACGATTTCGGCTAATGCAACAACATAGGCATCTTGAGGACTCAAAACAGCTATGGGCTCTCTTTTTCTCACAGCACTTTTGAGACTATATGAATCAGGCAGAACTCCTGCAATCTTTGGACGGAACTCCAAAAAACTTTCACAAGAAAATCGCACCCTCTCCAGTATTGAAAAACCTTCGTTTTTATTTCTACACATATTCGCAACCAACTTAATGCTACCGAACTTGTAAAGTTTATACAGGGTTTTTATTAAGGCGTAAGCATCCGTTACAGATGTTGGCTCCGGAGTAGTTATGACATAAGTGATATCCGAAGATACTGCAAACTTTAAAACATTCTCATTTATTCCTGCCGGAGCATCAAAAATAACATAATCGTAGTCATCGGCAATTTTTTCAAGTTTATTTATAACAGTTACAGTATCTATACCTTCAAGTTCCCTAAAAGAGTCTATACCCGAAAACCCAAGAAGAACATCAATTCCCCTGTATGTCTGTATCAAATCCTTTATATCCGCTCCCTTCATCAAAAATTTCAAATTTTTATCAGCAGAGACTCCCAGAACTATATGAACATTACCAAGACCTATATCCGCATCTATCAGAAGAACTTTCTTTCTAAATCTATTGGCAAGCATCCATGAAAAATTGACGGAAAAATTTGTTTTACCAACTCCACCTTTTCCACTTGAAACACATATGAACTTTGCCCTTCTATTTTTTGGGCGATGCCGCTCTTTTACAAGCTCTATAAGCTTCTCAGCTTGAATATTCATAGATCTCCCAAAATATAATCAACTACTTTTTTAGGTGAGAGCAATTTTATATCTTCCGGCACTCTTTGGCCAATACTTAAGTAGGAAATCGACAATTCTGTTTTTACCGGAAGATTTAAAAGAATTCCCGGTTTTCTTGTCTCATCTATTTTTGTTAACAACAATGAAGTAACCGGGAAAATAGATCTGTATCTATTAACCACTTCTACAGCTTCATCATCACTATAATTACAACTTATCACAAGATGAACATCCATACCTCTATCGGAACTATAGAGAATAGCTTTTATCTCTCCGAGACGCCAATAATCATAATGACTTCTCCCTACGGTATCTATCAAAATAACATCCATTTCGGCAAGATTACCGATAGTTTCCCTAAGCCTTTTCCCTTCCGAAACTGTAAAAAAAGGAATATTTAAAATATTCGCATACATCCTCGCCTGTTGAATAGCTCCAACTTTAAAAGTATCTATACTTATAATTCCAACTTTAAGTTGCTGATTTATAACAAGATCAGATGCTATCTTAAAAAGATTGGTTGTCTTTCCTACACCTGTAGGGCCAACAAAAGATATAATTTTCGGTGAATTTTCAACCTTTATTTTTCCTGAAAACCTAACTTTTGATTCTACGCCTTTCTCAAGCGCTTCTCTAAAAGTGGGAGTGCTTAAATCCAGCTTGTTTGTTTCAAGATCCAGTCCACATGCAGGCTCAACAATCTCTTTTGCCACCTCGGGATAAACACCTTTTGACTCAAGAAGCTTTAAAAGCTCCAGAGCATCCCCCGTAAATTCCTGATAAATACCGTTTAGCCTGGAAGAAGAAACAGATGCAACAGTATCTATATGAGGTGGAAGAGTTGCATCATGAAGATTGTAAATTTCAGATTGCATATCTCGATTTCGAGGAGAATGTATCTCGCTTCTAAGCTCATTTAAAAGCTCTTTTAAATTACCGAGCTCCTCTTTCAGTACATTAGTTTCGTTATTACTATG
>JALSLT010000086.1 GCA_026988135.1 Desulfurobacterium sp. | reverse complement strand
TCATCCCGATTTTCTCTCTCATCTTCACATCCCCGCAGGAAAGTAAGGGGCAAAAGCCCCTGAATTACCTAAGTTTATCGAAATTTACTTCAGGACAGATACGATCAAAATGGTCAAGAAGGGCATTACCTATAAAGGTTACAAGGTTTATAACCCCTTCATAACCCATAATCGGGTAGCGGTGTAGATTAAATCTGTCCATTATAGGAAGCCCTATCCTTACAAGCGGAAGATCAAACTCTCTTGAGTAGTATTTAAGATCACACGGACCTATAAGAATATCCGGTTTTTCTTCATACATGAGAGAACGAAGTTGCCATAAATCCATTCCAGCATAAGCTTTACATCCTTTACCAAACTCCGAAGAGTCAAGTAAAGCCTGCATCTCCTTCTGCCATTTCTTATTTCCATTTGTAGAGACCACATAGTAAGGTTTGGCTCCCATCTCAAGAAGAAATTTAGAAACTCCGTAAACGATATCAGGATCTCCAACTAAAGCAGCTTTAACTCCATGGAATCTCTGATAGGCATCTGTCATCGCATCAAGGGCTATTCCTCTCATCTCTTCTATTTCTGCGGGAATTTCTTTCCCTGTCATTTCAGAAACAGCCATAAGAAACTTATCTGTAAACTCAATTCCCATAGGCATCTCTAACGCCTCTAAAGGTTGCTTCCACTTGTTTTTGATAAATTTTGCAGTCTTTTTAAGTGAAAACTTCCCTATAATTACAGAACCCTTGTTATTAACAGCGTTTTTAACTTCTTCAAGAGGAGTTCCCCCAGGATACATCTCAAACTTACCGAGAGGAGAATCAAACGTTCTTGACCAATCCGGCACAAATGTGTAGTCAACACCCATTGTGTTAAGGAGCTTTTTAACCTCTTTTATGTTTGCAGTGTAAGGGTCAAACCCGGGAATAACATTTATCTTTTCGTTTTTCTCCTCTTTAGGCTCTGCAAGTTGCTCCAGTATTCCTTTTACCATCACATCGTATCCTTCAACGTGTGAACCGACAAAGGATGGAGTGTTAGCATATGTAATAGGAAAATCCTCGGGAACAGAACCTTTCTGTTTTGCTCTACTTATAAAAGCTTTAAGGTCATCACCGATAACTTCCGCCATACAACTTGTAAAAACGGCTATATGCTTTGGCTTATAAAGAGTATAAGCGTTCTGTAAACCCTCAACCATGTTTGAAAGCCCACCGAATACCGCCGCATCCTCAGTCATTGAAGATGCTGCCTCCATAGCAGGCTCTCTGAAATGCCTTACAAATTCAAAACGGAAGTAGGAAGCACATCCTTGTGAACCGTGACAGTAAGGTAGTGTTCCCTCTATACCAAGAGCCGCCAACAAAGCACCAAGAGGCTGACAAGCCATCTCGGGATCTATCTTTATGGCTTCTCTTGCAAGGTTTTTCTCTTTATATTCTTTGCTTTTTGTGTACTCCCATACCTCTTCCGGAGAAGCAAATTTTTCAGGCAGTTTCCACCATGGCTTATCTCCAAGCTCTTCCATAGTTGTGTTATACGACCACATATCGTAAATTGAAATCTCTTCAGGCACGCTGTATGAATCAATTCCATTTCTTTTCTCTTCATCCATCTTTACACCTCCTTATCTTTCTTCCAGGGTGCTTTAATATGCTTCCACGGAGCACCGTTAATAGCCATATCCATATCCCTTGCAAGTCTTAGAAATCCTAAAATTCCATGATAGGGACCGGAATAATCCCAGGAGTGCATCTGTCTGAACGGAATTCCCATCTTTTGGAACACATATTTCTCTTTAACTCCGGAACCGACCAAGTCAGGTTTCAAAGCCTCCACAAATCTATCAAGCTCATGCTGGGTTACATCATCATAGATAAGGGCTCCCTCTCCGAGTTTCGGATAAATTTTTTCATAATCATCATCATGAGCAAACTCATAACCCGCCCCTAAAACGACCATACCGAGATCTTTTTCAATAGCTTCGGCAACGTGTCTCGGACGAAGACCGCCGACATAAAGCATAACCTTTTTGCCCTCAAGACGAGGTCCGTACTCCTTTTTAACCTTTTCAACAAACGGCGTCCATTTTTCTATAAACCTTTCAACATTCTCTTTTATCTTGTCATCAAAAAACTCTGCTATCTCCCTTAAACTTTCAAATGTATCGGTAGCTCCGATAAAGTTCGACTCGTAATAAGGAACTCCGTGTTTTTTCTCCATACTTTTTGCAAAATATTGAGTTGACCTTGCACAGTGAACAATAGTTAACTTGGCATACTTAGCTTTAGGCCAATCCCTAATATCAGGATCCGAAGGCATACGAGCAACTACCCTTAACCCTATAGCTTTAAAAATTTTTAAAATTTCCCAAGCATCACCGCCAATGTTATAATCACCTATATAGACAACATCATAAGGACCGGGTTCCCAATCAGGCTCTAAATCTTTCGGCTCATACTTTTCAACTACCCAATCCCTCCAAACATCGTTAGCTATGTGATGACCAAGAGACTGAGAAACCCCTCTGAACCCTTCACATGTGTAAGGCATTATCCATTTTTCCGTTTCTTTCTCCTTCTGACGGGCAACATTCCCGATATCGTCACCTATAAGACCCACAGGACACTCAGATAGAATACTGGCTCCCTGAGCAAGTGGGAACATCTCAAAAAGCTCATCAAGAGACTTGTCAAGTTTTTTATCTCCACCGTAAACGATATCTCTCTCCTGATAAAAGGTTGTAAAGTGGAAAGTCGTAAAATTATTCAGCCCCCTTTTGCCGGTAGCATAGTTTCTCCTTGTTGACCAAGAATAATGTCCACATCCTACAGGCCCATGAGATATAGGAATCATTCCCTTTATCTGTCCGACAAGAACCCCTTTACAGCCTGCATATGTACATCCCCTTGAAGAAATAACACCTGGACGACATTTCACATTCGATATAACTTTATTAGTACCTGACGGATCGTTAACGGAAAGGTGTTTTGCCCTTTCTTTTCGGGCTTTTTCAGGATAGGCACTTAATGTATCTTCTATAAGTTTTGTTGCAAAGGTAGGGTCTAGAACCTGCCTCTTCTCCATCATTTACCTCCTCATCTTTATCAAGGGGTAGCCGAAAGGCTACTCCCCATTACTGCTTAAGTTTTGGGTCAGTTGGTTCTGCCGCTCCTTCTACATCCACTTCCATAATTCCATACTCAATAAGTAACTCTTCAAGTTCATCAACAGTCAAAGGAGACGGAATAACAAGCTTTTCATTTTCAACTATTTTCTTAGCAAGTGTTCTATACTCATCCGCCTGTTTTGACTCTGGAGCATACTCTATAACCGTCATTCTTCTAAGCTCGGCATGCTGAACAATATTATCCCTTGGAAGAAAGTGAATCATTTGAGTACCAATCTTTTCAGCAAGAGCTGAAATAAGCTCATCTTCTCTATCAACCTTTCTTGAGTTACAGATAAGTCCCCCGAGCCTGACTCCACCTGTTCTCGCATACTTCAAAATTCCTTTCGAAATATTGTTAGCAGCATACATTGCCATCATCTCGCCGGAAGTAACGATATATATCTCTTCCGCTTTACCTTCTCTAATAGGCATAGCAAAACCACCGCATACAACATCACCCAAAACATCATAGAAAACAAAATCAAGATCTTCCGTATAAGCCCCTTCCTCTTCAAGGAAGTTTATAGCGGTAATAACCCCTCTTCCGGCACAACCAACTCCCGGTTCGGGACCACCTGACTCAACACACTTTATTCCAAAAACACCTGTAAGAAGAACATCCTCAAGTTCAAGGTCTTCAACAGAACCCGACTCTCTTGCAAGATCCATAACAGTAGCCTGAGCTTTAGCATGAAGAATCAAACGAGTTGAATCAGCTTTCGGATCACAACCCACTATCATAGAGTGGTAACCCATCTCACCAAGCCCGGACACAGTATTTTGAGTTGTTGTTGATTTACCGATACCACCTTTACCGTAGGTAGCACACTGCCTCATTCTCTCTAACTTTGTTGGCATATTTACCTCCATGAATTTGTTTTCGTTCTACATAAACAAGAAGCAAATAAAATGCCAAACCAACCTAACGCTTAAAAACAAAGGGTTTATTAAATCCTTGACTATAAAACTCACAAATATTGTAATGTTTACGACAAAATGGAACAGGAAAATGTCACATTTATCACAAAACTCTTTTATTTCCCGTTATTTATAAAGGAAAGGAAGGGGACAAAAGGCTGGCACTATTTTTGCTTCTTTAAATTATTAGAGTTTTAAACCATTGTTAAAAACAAGGAGGAAAATATGAGCCTAATAGTAAAAGACGTATCTAAATACGGATGGAAACCGGAAACCCTTGAAAAGATAAAAAAACATCTATTCCCGGGAATTATAATCGAAGTAGATAAAGGACACTTCAACACTTCACTACTGATAAAGTTAAAAAAGCGACTGTTTTCCGGCATGGTATCAAACAAAATCATCGAGAGAATGGGTCTAAAAAACGGAGATAAAGTTTACGTCCTTATAGAGCCGAAAACGGAATCGTTCACAATTTTCAAGAAAGACTAAAAACATAGAGAAAAATAAATAATTTACCCTAAACTTAACAGGTGAAAAGATGAAAAACGTAATCATATCCGACACAACGTTAAGAGACGGACTTCAAGCACCGGGAATATATCTGTCTTTCAAACAAAGACTTGAAATAGCCAAACTCCTGAAACAAGCCGGAATAAGAGAGATAGAAGCAGGCATCCCGGCTGCCGGAAAAGAAGAGATGAAACATCTTGAAAAACTAATAGAAACCCTCCACGACGATACTTTTCGAATTATCACATGGAATAGAGGAAAAAAGGAAGACATCCGAAAATCCATATCCTGTAATGCAAAAGCAATAAACATATCTTTTCCGGTTTCCGATATTATGATTGGAAAAAAACTCAGAAAAGATAAAAAATGGGTTATGACACAACTTGCATCGTGTCTTGAATTCGCAAAGGAAAAAGATCTTTATGTCTCCATAGGTTGTGAAGACGCAACAAGAAGCGATATTCTTTTTTTAATAAATTTCATAAAACTCGCAAAAAAACTTGGAGCCGATAGAGTTCGAATAGCTGACACAACAGGATGTATGACACCTTCCAAGATAAAAAATCTTATAAAAAGAATAAAAGACAATATCGAAATACCTATAGAAATTCATACTCACAACGACTTCGGACTTGCCACAGCCAATGCACTTGCAGGAGTCGAAGCCGAAGTAAATTTTGTAAGCACTTCGGTAAACGGAATAGGTGAAAGGGCAGGAAACGCTTCTATCGAAGAAATTGCCACATCATTGGAAATTCTTTATAAAATAAAAACAGGTATAAACTTGAAACTTTTACCAACTGTATCCTCCACTCTTTCCATATTTTCAGGCATAAAAATTCCACAGAACAAACCTATCATCGGAGAAAACGTATTCACAAGTAAATCCGGCATTCATATTGACGGAATACTAAAAGAACAAAAAAACTATATATCCCTCAAACCGGAACTTTTCGGAAGAAACTTGAAATTTTATATTGGATACTACTCGGGTGTTAAAACAGTAAAAAAGTTGGTTAAAAAAATAGGATTAAATTTAACAGATAAAGAGATAAGGAAACTTCATCTTCTACTTTTTGAAACGGGAAAAAGTTTTACAATAGACGAATTAAAAAATCTTATATTAAAAGAAAACTTCGGGAGAGATACAAGGAATGAAAAAGGAAGAAAGACTAACACTTATAATAAACCTAATATACAACGTAGCAAAAACGATAAACGCTTATGCAAACACAGATAGAGCTTTAAAAAACATAATATTCAGAATCGGCGCCGAAATAAACTGTAAAAGAGCATATCTTCTCATAAAAGATCCGACAAGTAATGTCCTAACCGGACACTACGGATTCAACATCTCCGAAATGGAACTGGCGACTCTCTCCTACTCGACAGGAGAAGGAATAATAGGAAAAACTTTCAGAACCGGTCTTCCCATATTTATTCCCGATATCTCACAGGAACCGGATTTTTTGAGAAAGATAAAGCAGGGAGATAAAAATAGAGACAAGGGAGTATCGTTCATCTGCATCCCGGTTAAGTATAAAAAAAACGTTGTAGGAATAATCGGTGCAGAATTTGAAAATAAAAAAATAACATTTACCGTAAATGAACTCACAACGTTATTAAAAATGATTTCGGATATCATAGGAGAAGCCGTTAATAAATACGGCAAATTGAGAGCGGAAAACGAACTTCTAAAAACCGAAAATATCAGACTAAAAGCAGAACTTGAGAAAAACTACAAAATAAAAAATGTGATTGCAATAAACAAGCAAATGCAAAAAATACTAAAAGACATCAAAAAACTCGCACAAACAGATGTAACCGTCCTCCTTAGAGGTGAAAGTGGAACGGGAAAAGAAGTACTTGCAAAAGCGATTCATTTTAACAGCAAACGAAAAAATAGGTCTTTTATTGCAATAAACTGCGCTGCCCTTCCAGAATCTCTAATAGAAGCAGAACTTTTCGGGTACGAAAAAGGGGCTTTTACCGGAGCATCATCTCTGAAAAAGGGAAAATTTGAGTTGGCAAGCAAAGGAACAATATTCCTGGATGAAATCGGAGACATGCCTCTTGAACTTCAAGCAAAACTCTTGAGAGTACTCCAAGAAAGAGAAATAACAAGACTTGGCGGAAACAAACCCTTAAAAGTTGACGTCAGAATAATAGCAGCTACAAACAGAAACCTTGAAGAAATGGTGTCCAACGGAACATTCAGAGAAGACTTATATTACAGACTGTCTGTCGTATCTATCTACATTCCACCCCTAAAAGACAGAAAAGATGACATTCCCGCACTTACCGAATTCATACTGAAAAAACTTTCGGAAAGACACAACCGAAAGATAACAATAGCTCCCGAAACCTTCTCTCTTCTTATGAAATGCGACTGGCCGGGAAATGTCCGTCAGTTAGAAAACTGTCTTGAAAGAGCAGTTATATTCGCAGATTCAGAAACCTTAAAACCTTCCGATTTTCCATGTGCAGAAGGAAAACTTTGCCCGCTTGCATCAATCGTTCCTTTTAAAAACGAAACAGAAAAACAGCAACATAAAAAAGCCGACACCTCTATACCTACAGAAAAAAAACTTTATGCAAAACCTAAACCCGAAGAAGAAAAACAGCTAATAGAAAACGCATTAAGAAAAACAGGGTACTGCCAGGCAAAAGCCGCAAGACTTCTAGGAATGACTCCGAGACAGATAAATTACCGTATTAAAAAGTACAATATCAAAATTCCTAAAATTTAACCCTACCAGTAACCTAAGACAGAACCGTTAAGCAAAACCATAAGAAAAATACCTGCAACAACAAAGGCAACATCCGCTCTTTTAAGGTATCCCATTTTTTCTATAAACCATCCTCTTATACCATAGACTCCGTGATAAACCATAGCGGAAACAAAAACACAAGCGGCAACAGGTGAAGACGGATAAAGTTCATAAACAAAAAAGAAAGGAGTATGCATAGCAAAAAGGTGAGCAAAAACAAAAAATGGGACCAAAACAGCCGTTAGAATATGCAGTCCGTAAAAAAACCTTTCCGCTTTCATCAAAAACCTCCGAGAAGGCAAATCTTGACAATTTAAGTTATTTATAAATAGCTTAAATTGCAAGCAAAATAATAAAACACATCTTCCAAAAAGCTTAACCGAACCTTCCGGTTATATACTCCTCGGCAAGCTCCTCTTGAGGTTTCACGAAAAGCTGGTCTGTTTTATTGAACTCTATAAGCTCCCCTATATACATAAAAGCGGTATAATCAGAAACCCTCGCGGCCTGCTGCATATTGTGAGTAACAATAATTATTGTCAACTTTCCTCTTAGCTCGGCTATAAGCTCCTCTATTTTAAGAGTTGAAATCGGATCAAGCGCTGATGTTGGCTCATCAAACAAAAGTACCTCAGGTTCAACCGCTATAGCCCTTGCTATACAAAGCCTCTGTTGCTGTCCGCCAGAAAGGCCTGAAGCTGGCTTATTTAAGCGGTCTTTTACTTCATCCCAAAGGGCCGAACCCTTTAAGGCCTTTTCCACTCTATCCGATAGTTCAGATCTGTTGTTAATCCCCTTTAGCTTTAATCCGTAAGCAACATTTTCAAAAATACTCATAGGAAACGCTGTCGGCTTCTGGAAAACCATTCCTATGCGGC
>JALSLT010000085.1 GCA_026988135.1 Desulfurobacterium sp. | reverse complement strand
AACATCTCTTTTACCGCTTTTTTTACAATTTCAGGATAGTCCGGGGCAAGGAGGTATTTTTCTGCAAACTCTCTGTTAAATGTTTTTATATCCGGCATATAGATATCTATCAGTCCTTCAATTTTCTTTAAAGTGTCAACCTTTTCATAACCTCCACAGTTGTAAACTATCGGTATGTTTAGTCCTTTCTCTTTTGCTTTTATTATTCCTTCCGCTATGAAAGGTATCTGGTGGGTTGGAGTGACAAAATTTATGTTGTGACACCCTCTGCCTTGAAGATAAAGCATAATGTTTACAAGGTCATCAACACTTATCTCTTCTCCTTCCGCAAAGTGAGAAATTTCAAAGTTCTGACAGAACACACACCCTAAATTGCACCCTGAGAGAAAAATTGTTCCGGAACCTCCTATGCCTGTTAAGACAGGTTCCTCCCCAAAATGGGGAAATGCGGAAGCTACTTTCAGTTTATCTTTTACTTTGCAAAAGCCCGCTTCCTTTTTTCTGTCAACTTTACATTCCCTTGGACAAAGGGTGCAGGAAGATAAAACATTTTCAGGGAAAGGTTTATTCACCTTTTACTCCATTTAATATCTCTTCAGGTGTAAGCGGTATTGTGCCAACCTTTTCGTTTCCCGGATTAACCACTACCTGCAAAAACCGCTTGCCGTTCATAAGCCACTCAATTTTCTCTTTCAGTTTTACCCTTTCCCACACGCAGCCTGTTTCTTTTAAACCCATTCCCCTTGCCACAACTTCCACATCAGCTGTCAAAAAGTTAAAGTTTTCCTGGTCTCCGGTGCTTCCCCATGTGCCGTTGTCAATGCAGAATATTTTAAGGTTCTCTTTTCCGTAAACTGCGCAGGTTGCAAGGGTTCCTGTATTCATAAGAATAGAGCCATCACCGTCTATGGAAATAACGTTCCTTTCTGCTGCTATAGAGTAGCCAAGGGCTATTGATGAAACCAGCCCGAGACTCCCAAGCATATAAAAAACCGGGTTTTCAGCACCTAATATCTTTTTAAGATGGTAAACTTCCCTTGCGGGAAATCCTATGTTTGCAAACAGTGCGGTTTCGCTGTCCCCTGTTTCTTTCAGAAAGAGAAGAAGCTCTGATAGTGCTTCAAACCTTCTCATATCAGGGTTTTCTATCTCTTTTTCAATTTTTACTTCCACTCTTTTTTTTCTCTCTTTCTCAAATACAGGATTTTTACACTCTTCACCTTCAAAAAGTGCAGGAGAAAGAAGAATTGCTATTGCTGTTCTTTTACGGAATGCCTCTTCTATCGCTTTTGGAATAAGGTGAAGAGAGTTTTTGTCGTAAATTTTTACAACGGAGATACCGCACGCCTTGAAGATATTTTCCGTGGCTTCTCCCATTAGCACCTGCGGGGTAATTTTTTCTTTGTAAATTCCTCTGTGGGATACGAATATGGGAAGAGGGATGTTGTATGTTTTTATAAGGGTTATCAATGAACCGATTATGTTCCCTACACCTGAAGATTGGATAAACATCGCATATTTTTTTCTTCCTAAAAATAGCCCTGAAGCTATTCCTATTCCTTCCTCTTCCCGTGTAAGATTGATGTGTTTTTCTTTGTAGGTCGAGTTAAGTTTGTGTAGAAGGACTTTTATCCTGTCGCAGGGAAGAGACAGAACGTAATCTATTTTTGCTCCTTTTAAAGTGCCTAAAATAAAAGCCGATGTTTCCATATTTACCGCCTCTTTATACCGTTTTTTTAATGATAACAAACTGTTTATTGCCTGATACCGATTAAATCATAAATATAGTTGGTAAAATAGTTTAAATCTCAACTAACGGAGGTTGCATGTTTAAGAATATATTTCGCAAAAGGGATAATGATGGTTTTTTAACACCCAAACAGATAGTTGAGGAGCTTGATAAATACATAGTCGGGCAGAAAAATGCAAAAAAAGCGGTTGCAATTGCTCTGCGAAATCGTTGGAGAAGACAGAAATTACCTGAAGAGATGAGGGAGGAAGTAGCACCGAAAAATATAGTAATGATAGGGCCGACCGGGGTTGGAAAAACGGAGATAGCAAGGAGACTTGCAAAGCTCGTCAATGCTCCGTTTGTAAAAGTGGAAGCAACGAAGTTTACAGAGGTCGGTTATGTTGGCCGGGATGTCGAATCGATGATAAGAGACCTTATGGAAATATCCATAAATATGGTTAAAGAGGAAAAAATCGAAGAGGTTAAACAGAAAGCAAGGGAGTTGGCTTACGATAGAGTTGCGGATTTTCTTGTTCCTGAGACTTCAAAAAAAGCCCCCTCTTTTGAGAATCTTTTCGATGTGTTCTTGCCGCAGCAGCAAAAGAGAGAAGAGCCTGATGGTAGGGAGATAAGTAAGGAGCGGGATAGGTATAGAAAACTTGTGAAAGAGGGGAAACTTGATGAAGAGGAGATTGAAATACCGGTTGCGGTTGAATCTACACCGAATATAGGTGTTATAGGGCTTGGACCTGGAATGGGAGCAGATGCCGGTAATATTCAAGACCTTCTTTCTTCGATTTTTCCGAAACCGAAAAAGTTGAGAAAGATGAAAATCAAAGAAGCGTTGAAGTATCTTGAACAAGAAGAGGCGCAAAAGCTTATAGATATGGATGAGGTTATAAAGGAAGCGATAAACAGGGTGGAAAACCACGGAATAGTGTTTATAGATGAGATAGACAAGGTAGCGGCAAAGGGCGGTGGCAAAGGTCCCGATGTGTCAAGAGAAGGTGTTCAAAGAGACCTTCTTCCAATAGTTGAGGGGTCTAAGGTGCCGACAAAATACGGCCTTATAAAAACAGACCATGTTCTTTTTATTGCTGCCGGAGCTTTTCATATAGCGAAACCTTCCGACCTTCTTCCGGAGCTTCAAGGTAGATTTCCAATAAGGGTTGAACTTAAACCTTTAACGAAAGATGATTTTATAAGAATTTTGACAGAACCGAAAAATGCTCTTACGAAACAGTATGTGGAGCTTCTAATGACAGAAGGTGTTGAAGTTAAATTTACTACGGATGGTATCGAAGAGATAGCCAGAATGGCAGAGGAAGCAAACACCAAAGCTGAAAATATAGGAGCAAGAAGACTTCACACTGTTCTTGAAAGGCTTCTTGAAGATGTATCTTTCAACGCTTCTGATATGACAGGAGAGAAAATAGTGATAGATAGGGGATATGTGATAGAGAAGCTTGGAAATATTATTGAGGATGAAGACCTGACCAGATACATACTGTAATAGGGGAAGTTATGCTTGAAAAAGTAGCAGGGAAAGTTGAAAGATACGGCAATGTTTTTTTAACCGTAGATCGGAATGAGTGTTTCTACCTTACAGGGTTTCATTCATCGTTCGGTGTTGTGATTGTTAGCGGTGATAGGCAGGGATTTTTCTTTACCGATAAACGTTATATCGAAGAGGCAAAAAATAGGGTAAAAAGGTTCTCCGTTCTTGAATGGAAAGGTTTTGACAGTTTAAAAGAGTTTTTGGGCGAAAAAATTTTAGTTGTAGATTCCGATAGAATTAAGCTTTCCGTATTTAATCAACTGTCTGAGCGGTTTTCGGTTGTTCAGATTAAAAATTTTCTGAAAGAGTTTAGGATGGTTAAATCGGAAAGGGAAATTTATTCTATAAGTAGAGCTGTAGCTACGGCAGAGCAGGCTTTAAAAGATGTTCTTCACCTTTTAAAGCCCGGAATAACAGAATACCAATTCAGAAAGGCCCTCGTCGAAAGATTTTTTCATTATGGAAGTGAGGAGGCCTTTGAAACAATAGTTGCTTCGGGAAAGGGAAGTGCGATTCCCCACTGGAAAACTTCTGATAAAGAGGTAAAAGAGGGAGATGTTGTAATTATCGATTTTGGGGCAGTTTTTAACGGATATGTTTCTGATATTACAAGAACGTTTCTTGTTGGAAACGCTTCTTCGGAGATAAAAGAGATTTATGATGTTGTTCTTGAAGCCCAACTTACAGGCATAAAAAGTATAAAAGCAGGTATTTCATGTGAAAAAGTTGATAAAATTGTCAGAGATTTTATTTCGGCAAAGGGATACGGGGAGTATTTTGTTCATGGAACGGGGCACGGAATAGGGGTTGAAGTCCACGAGTATCCTGTGCTTAATCCTCGTTCTGATGATATTTTGACCGAAAGAGCTGTTGTAACCGTTGAACCGGGTATCTACATACCGGAAATAGGCGGTGTTAGGATTGAAGATGACGTTTTGGTTGGAAAAGATGAAGGTTATTCGCTTATAACGCTTCAAAAGTGATATGGAGGTTTTGATGGCAAAGGTTGTGGATTTAACCGGCAAGGTTGCTCTTATTACAGGTGGAACTCGGGGAATTGGTAGAGCTATAGCCGAGACTTTGAGAGACGCTGGAGCTGAAGTTTATATTACGGGAACTAATGAAGAAAGGACAAAACAGATAGCGGAAGAGATAAGTGTAAACGGTGTTAAGATGGATGTTTGTGACAGAGAAGAGATTAAAGAGATTATTTCCGAAATTGTGGAAAAAGAAGGGAAGATAGATATCCTTGTTAACAATGCAGGTGTTACAAAAGATACACTTTTTATGAGAATGAAAGATGAAGATTGGGATAGAGTAATAGATACCAATTTGAACGGTGTTTACAATGTTGCCAGGCAGATAATACCTGTCATGATGAAAAAGCGTAGCGGATGTGTGGTAAACATATCATCGGTTGTTGGTTTTACCGGTAATCCCGGCCAAGCTAACTACTCGGCTACAAAATCAGCTCTTATTGGGTTTACAAAATCTCTTGCCAAGGAAGTTGCTTCAAGGGGGATAAGGGTTAACAGTGTTGCTCCCGGATACATAACAACCGATATGACTCAGAAAATACCTGAAAAAGTAAAAGAAGTACTCATAAAATCGATTCCTATGAGGAGAGAAGGAGAGCCTTCGGAAATTGCCGATACTGTGTTGTTTCTTGTTTCCGATATGGCTTCATATATTACAGGAACTACCGTACATGTTAATGGTGGACTTTTCTGAAAGTAGGAATATAATTTCCACTATCAACTATTAAAGGGAGGTTTAATATGGCAGAAAACATCGAAGAAAAGGTGAAAGAGCTTATCGCCGATAGACTTGGAGTTGACCCTGAGGAGGTAACACCCGAAGCTTCTTTTATAGAAGATCTTGGTGCGGATTCTCTTGACACAGTTGAGCTCGTTATGGCTCTTGAAGAGGAGTTTGGAATTGAAATTCCAGATGAAGATGCTGAAAAGATTCAGACAGTTGGCGATGCTATAGAATACACAAAGAATCACACCTAAACTCTAATTTTATTAAAGGGGGCATCTGTCCCCTTGTCAATAGGCTTCGTTCCTTTCATTTCAAAAAAAGTTTACAATTACTTCTAAGTTTCTTTTTCTTTAAAGCCAAATTTTTTCGGGAGAAAGATGAGTATTTTTATCAGAGATATTTATAAAATGCCGCAGGGGCAAGAGTTTGAAGATTTTTTTCTTATAGAAAGCGTTGAGATAAAGAAGCACAGAACAGGAGAGCCGTATTTAAGGCTTGTTGTTTCGGATAGAACGGGTACTCTTCCGATTTTGTGGTGGAAACCGTTAAAGGACACGGACCTTTCGGTTTTTAAGAAAGGAAGAGTTGTTTTTATTCAAGCCTATGTAGAGATTTTCCAGGGAAATGTTCAACCTAAAATAAGATTTATGAGGCAGGCCGAAAACGGAGAATTTGCAGAGGAAAAGTTCATATCAAAAAGCAGGTTCGATATAGAAGAACAGTTTACAAAGCTTCTTGAAATTATAGATAGCATAAGAAATTCTTATCTAAAAAAACTACTTGAAGCTATTTTTTATAACGATGAAATCTCTTCTGTTTTTACCAAAGCACCGGGAGGGAAGTTTATTCACCATGCTTCTATAGGGGGACTTATTGAGCATACCCTTGGTGTCGTTGAGATTTGTGAAGTGGTGGCAAAGCGTTATAAAAGTATAGATAGAGACCTTCTGATAACTGCCGCCGTTTTACACGATATCGGAAAAATTCATGAGTACAGTATGGATATTGCCATAGATAGGACTGATGAAGGGATACTATTAGGGCATATCTATACCGGTAGTGAATTTATAGCCAAAATGATAGCAGAGATAGAAGATTTCCCTAAAGAGCTAAAAGTTAAACTTATTCACTGTATTCTTTCTCATCACGGAGAATATGAATACGGTTCTCCTAAAAAGCCAAAAACACTTGAAGCTGTGGCACTTCACTATGCCGATGCCCTTGATTCCAAGGTTAAAGGTTATGAGGAGCATATAGAGAGAGAGCTTGGAGAAAACAAAGGTTGGACAAAGAGGCATTTTGCTTACGAAGTTCCTATCTATTTTGACGGAGAGATAAACTATGGAGAAAAAGAGACTGACCTATAAAGATGCCGGTGTTGATATTGAAGCGGGAGATGCCCTTGTTGATAGGATAAAACCTTTTGCAAAAAAGACTTTCGGTGAGAATGTTCTTGCGGGAATAGGCGGCTTTGGTGCCGGTTATCTTCTTCCCGAAGGTTATAAAAAACCTGTTCTTGTATCAGGCACTGACGGTGTAGGAACAAAGCTTAAAGTTGCTCAGATGGCGGGAATTCACGATACTATAGGTATAGACCTTGTGGCGATGTGTGTTAACGATATTCTTACAGTCGGTGCAAAACCGCTGTTTTTCCTTGATTATTTTGCAACAGGAAAACTCTCTGTTGATATTGCTGCCGATGTTGTTAAAGGAATCGCAAAGGGATGTGAAATTGCCGGTTGTGCTCTTATAGGAGGGGAAACTGCCGAAATGCCGGATTTTTATCCGGAGGGAGAGTATGATCTTGCAGGGTTTGTTGTTGGTATAGTTGACAGAGACAGATACATTACAGGAGAAAAGATAGAAGTTGGAGATAAAATTATAGGAATAGCATCTTCAGGTATTCACAGCAACGGCTACTCTCTTGTGAGAAAACTGTTTTTTGATATTTTAGGCCTGAGTGTTGATGATGTGGTGGAAAAGCTTAGAGGAAAGGTTTCGGAAACTCTGCTAACACCTACAAAAATTTATGTAAAACCGATTCTTGAGCTTATTTCCAAGGTAAACGTTAAAGGACTTGCGCATATTACGGGTGGTGGTATTTCCGGAAATCTCGTAAGGATTTTACCCGAAGGTAAAAAAGCGGCTGTTAAAGAAGGTTCTTGGGAAGTTTTGCCGATATTCAATTTTATTCGGGAAAATGGAAACGTTCCGGAAGAGGAAATGTTTAAAACTTTCAACATGGGGATAGGTATGTGTGTTGTCGTTTCTCCCGAAAATGTTGTGAAGGCTGTTTCCGTTCTTGAAAATGCAGGTGAAAAAGTGTTTGTTATAGGTGAAATAATTGATGGAGAGAAAAAGGTAGAAATAGTATGAAAATAGCCGTTTTTGCTTCAGGAAGAGGAACAAACTTTGAAAAGATAGCTGATGGAATTGCTTCAGGAAAAATAGCCGGAGAGATAGCTTTACTTTTTACCGATAAAGAGAAAGCTCCTGCTGTTGAAAAAGCAAGAAAGAGAGGAATAAAGGTTGTTTATCTTTCACCTTCAAAATTTGAAAATAGGGAATCTTACGATAAAGAGATAGTTAAGATATTGAAAGATACTGGTGTTGAGCTTGTTTGTCTTGCAGGTTATATGAGGATAGTTACTCCTGTTCTTATAGATGCTTTTAAGTGCAGGATTTTAAATATTCATCCATCTTTGCTTCCGGCTTTTCCCGGTTTAAACGTTCAAAAAAAGGCAATTGAGTACGGAGTTAAAGTTTCGGGAGTTACCGTTCATATTGTTGATACGGGAGTTGATACAGGGCCTGTTGTTGTTCAGGCTGTTGTTCCGGTGAGTGCTGATGACACTTCCGAAACTCTTTCCGAAAAAATTTTACAATGGGAGCATCGTATCTATCCCCAGGCTGTGAAATGGTTTACCGACGGAAGAGTTAAATTAGCGGGAAGAAAGGTTCTTATTGAGGAGGCGTTTTATGATAAGCTTCCGGTTGTTCCTGCTCTGGAGGATTTTTGATGGAGAAATTTTCAATAAATGATGTGAATCTGATTCTTAATCCTGTAGATGAAATTGATATAACTTCTGTTGTAATATTTTCCGATAATGGAAGTATAACCGATGAGAAAGGAAAGGTCGGGACTACTTTTCTATCTTTAAAAACAGGTCTTAAAAGAAGTAGAAGTAAAAGCTCCGAG
>JALSLT010000084.1 GCA_026988135.1 Desulfurobacterium sp. | reverse complement strand
CTTCCCTAACCGCATCGGTGGAAACCATTCTGTTAATATCAAAAATCGTTGCAAGTTCAGCTGCAAGTTTCGATTTACCTACACCAGTAGCACCTGAAATTAAAAAAATTATAGGTTTCTCAAAGTTTCTTATCTTTCTCCATACCACATAGCGAACTGACATCTCTTTACCATAACGTTCAGCAAGTATCCTCTCAACAAATTTTCTTATATCTCTTCTTTTAACCGTTTGTTTTCCAGCAAGCCTTACAGCTTTCTCCACACTTCTTGCTATTTGAAATGCTTCCGACGGTTCAAGTCCGGCACTTCTTATAGAGTTAGCAAGGATTCCTTTAGAAAATGGAACAGAAGTCCTTCCGTCATCCTCTTCTACAAGTATCTCTTTATTTTTAATGTAGTTTTTATACTTCTGCCCTACCTCTTTACCAAATCTTTTTTTAAGCTCCTTGTAAACTCTTTCTGAAAGCTCAAAAAGAGCCACTTCACTCTTAAAATTTTCAGCTATTTTATCAGCTACCTGATAAGCATCATCTATAGACAAGCCAACCTTCATCAAGGATTTTACAAGCACTCCTCTTGAAAAAGGATATCTCTCTCCCGAATCATCGATCACATACTTTCTCTTTTTTTTCCCCACCAAATCCTCCGGAAATTTAATTAACAGCTATCTATTGTAATATTTTTTAATTTTTAGAAGGTGCTCTTTATATGTTTTCGAAAAAATATGCTTTCCGTTAACCGCTAAAAAATAAAAATATTTTGTATTTGCAGGATACATCGCAGCTTTAATTGAAACAATACCCGGATTACAGATAGGAGTTGGAGGTAAATTTTTCATTTTATACGTGTTATACGGAGAATTGCTTTTTCTTATATCACTTCCCAAAAGTCTCTCTTTATCAATCCCTTCAATTTTATAACCGTAAATAATCGTAGGGTCACACTGAAGGAACATCCCTTTTCTCAAACGATTATATATAACTCCGGCAATTAAAGGTTTTTCCTCATCGTTAGCCGCTTCTTTTTCAACTATGGAAGCAACTGCAATTATCTTATCAACAGCAACATTACCAATGGCTTTCTTGACAATAGAAGGCACAACATAACTCTTAAAAAGCGGAAGAACTTTCTTCCTAAAATTACCGTACATTGTTTTAACTATCTTCTCACAAGAATCAGACTTTCCAAACAGATATGTATCGGGAAATAGAAAACCTTCCGCAGTTGTAGAATCAATTCCTGATTTTTTTAAAAAAGTTTTGTCAAAAGTAAGTTTCAGAAAATTTTCCTCTTCACATAATCCCGAATTTTCAAGAATTTCTCCGATATCAAAAATGTTACTTCCCTCAGGAATAGTAACTCTAACAAGTCTAACCTGACATTTTGCGAGCAATCTCAAAATTTCCGCATCGGAAAACACTCCCTTAATAGTAAAATTTCCAGCTTTAAAAACAACGTTTTTCAAACGAACATAAAGTTTAGGAAAAGCAGTACCAGAAATAAGTTTCTTTTCATATAGCATATTGACGACATAATCTGCAGAAGCCCCATCTTGAATATAAAAAACAGTATCAACTTGCCTTTTTTTAAAAAAGAAAGAGGAGAAAACCTTCATGAAGACAATAAGAAACAAAATGGAAAAAGAAGCAAGAATCTTTCTTCGCAATGTTCATCCTCTCTTCCTTAAAACATTAATAACATAAAAGAATCTTTGGAACGCAGTAAAATTGGAAAAAAAAGCAAGAATAAAAAGCATATAATCAGTAAATCCAAGAAATAGGCTGGAAGTAATCAGAATAAACCTTTCAGGCCTTTCAAGCAACCCAACCTTACATGCCACTCCCAAAGCCTCCGCCCTTGCCTTTGCGTAACTTGTTGCAAATGAACCGACAATAGAAAGAAGTCCGAATGTAACCATCTGAAAATCCCCTCTCCCAACAGCAAGAAGAGAAAAGCCGGCAAGAGGAAAAAAGTCCGCATATCTATCAAAAAACGAATCCATAAAAGCTCCCGCAATAGTTACCCTTCCTTTTGCTCTGGCAAGTATCCCATCAAGCATATCGCAAGCCCCTGCAAAGAGAAATACTATACCGGCGACAAAAAACATCTCTCTAAATATAAGAAGACCGGCAATCATAGATAGGAAAAAACCTAATAGAGTAAGGATATTGGGTGTTATACCGGCCGCATCAAATGCCTCGGCAAGTGGATTTAAAAGTTTCTGAATTTTACTTTTGATATTTGTGGAACTTATCATAACAACCGTCCAATAAAATATTAAAGTTATTATACGCTATAAATAAAAAGGGACGGATAACCCGCCCCCCCTTCATTAACGACATAAGCAACTATAAACTACTTAGACTTTCTCATTTTCATTGTGCCATTTCCGATTCCGTTCATTGTTTCGTTCATTGTAGCATTACTCATGCCAGTGCAATTCCCGGCTCTGGTTCTTTGCTTTATTTGGATATCTTCACCTTTATTTTGAACCTTTATCGTATTTCCAGATGAAGAACCTTTGTGGGATTTACCACCTGCAAAAGCAAAAGACACAACTCCCAAAAGAACAACTACAGCAACAACAATTCCTTTCTTCATAATCCCTCCAAAAAATAAAAAATTTACTTTTTTATACCTTCGGTTATTATTTTAAAAATCATATTTTCAATAGAATTAACATCATGATTGATACTTCCCTTAACCTCGGAATAAACGAGATTCCTAATGGCTCCGGAAACTATAAGCATAACAATTTTACTGTCAAAATTTCCAAAAAAACCTTCTTTTTTACCTTCATCAACTATTTTTGCTAATCTGTTTATAAAACCGTCGTACCAATCTGACAAGCCAAATTTTTCAAGATCCGCAACAGAAAGACTTCCTATATCCCTTAAAAAATACCTAAAAAATTCTTTGTTTTCTTCAAAAAAAGAGAAAGCTTCGTGAATATATGATTTCAAAGCTTCAATCGGGGCTTTACCTTTAACGACTAAGAATATCCTTTTTTCCATCTCAAATAATTTTAATCTGACAATCTCTCTGTAAAGCTCATCCTTGCTTTTAAAAAACTTATAGATAGTTCCAACTGCAACACCAGCTTCAAATGCTATCATCGCCACTTTAGCCTCATGATAGCCATATCGGGAAAAAACTTTTTCTGCAGCCACCAGAATAGAATCTCTCAAATGAAAATCTCCATCAGGATTTTTGTTTATTATAACCTAACAGAGAAATTTATTCATCATCCAACCTTTCAAGCTCGCAAGCTCTGCAAACTACAATCGACCCACTCTCTTCAACGACAACTTCAAACATATCATCACCAAATACAGGAGCATAACCCAAAAACCTTATCACCTGTCCTGCCGCCCCTTCTTTCACAATAAGCTCACCCCTCTTCATCCCCGGATAGGTTCCATCATTTTTAATATCCTTTAAAAACTTAACTTTATCTCCGGGGGAAAAAGCGACAAGGATAGACAATATATCATAAGGATCCCTCTCCATAAAAACCTCCTTAAACGGTCACTCCCGTTAAGCTTTCAAGTTTTCTTTTAAGTCTTTTTATCACTCTATCATCCGGATCCAAATCCAAAACTTTATTCATATAAACAATACTTTCTATAAACTTTCCAAGTTTCATTTTTACAATAGCAAGCTCTCTAACTCCCTGAAAAAATTTCACTTCATCTTCTTCAAAAGAAAGTGAAGAGATATCAGAAATAGAGTTTCTATCCCAATTTTGAAGAAAAAGTTTTAAAGCTTTTTCAAGATAGCTTTCAGCTTTTCCAAGTTTTCCCTTAAAAGAATAAAACTTACCCGCACAAACAAAAATTTCCGGCTCGACTTCCCCTTTTAGAAGTTTTTCTATCTCTTTTTCGGTTACGGTTTCAAAATCCATGTTTACACCTCTTCAAGAGTCATACAGTTTTTTGGACATACCTTTTCGCATGTTCCGCACCCTCTACAATCTCCATCGTTAGTTATAGACATAACCGTCCTCGGATCATCATCTTCGTTATCCTCTATAAAAAAGGGCTCAAAGACTTCAGCAGGACACGCCTTATAACATCTTGCACATCCCATACACTCATCCTGATCAAGGTCAACTATAAACTTTTGAACCCATTCTCCACCCGATTTTGTCGCCGCAATAGCCATTTTTACCTCCCGATTGAAAAATTCAGGGGGAAAATACCCCCCCTCGTTTAAACAGCTTCTTCGCCTTTTTTCCCTGTTCTTATCTGTATCACATCTTCAAGTGGACAGATAAAAATCTTTCCATCCCCCATCTTCCCGGTATAATTAGCATTCATAATTGCAGCTGCCACCTTTTCCGCATCTGCTTCTGTAGGAACAACCACCGAAATAAGTTTTTTCGGAAGCCATGGAACAGGTCTTGTTATCGCACTATCAGACTCTAATGCATATTTTGGATCTGTAGGGACAAGATGCTTTGCAGCAGTACAATATGTTGCCGATACCTTTCCTTCCTCATCAGCAAGATAAGGATCAACATCCAACATATCACAAGTTAAACCACCCTGCTTCCCTCTTCCTTCAACGGGAATCAATGTCATCCCAGGATAACCTGCCTCTTCAAGGGCTCTTTTTGTCTGTGCAGCATATCCAGAACGTATTACAGCTATAACCTCTTTCATCTTCTACCCCCGAATTTAAAGCTCTTTCTTTTTAGTGCTAACTGTATAAACAGAATCAACAGGAGCTACAAAAATCTTTCCATCACCGGGCTTTCCGGTTTTTGCCTTTTCCATGATAATGTCACACACCTTTTCCACATCACCATCACTTACAACAATCATTACCATAAGTTTCGGGAGCTCATCATAAACAACACCTTCGGCAATAAGCCCTTTCTGTTTTCCCCTTCCATGAACGGGAATCTTTGTTGCTGCAGGAAAACCTGCCGCCTCAAGAGCAAACATTACGGCACTCTCCTTCTCTCTTCTGATAACAGCCTTTACCATCTTCATCTTCATCTACCTCCTCATCTTTGTATAGTCAAAAAGTTCAAACTTTTTCTTCTTCAAGAATTTTTCTTATCATCGGCGGGGGATTGACTCTCATATGCTCTACCAACTCTTCAAGCATTTCTCCTATCTCCCTCTCTTTTCTCATCCAGACAGTAAAAACTCCCCTGCTTAAAAGCCTTGCTTTTGAAGTCCTTGGGATATTGGAACAGAACACCATCTTGCAATCGGAAATAGCATCTATTCTTTCATCTATTTCGTCAGAATCCAGCATCACACCTATCTTTTCAGGTTCCCTAACTTCAACAAACTTCACTCCGGACATACTAACATCGTAAATCATAAAGTAGCGAGCTTTATTAAAATTACCGTCAACAAGCTCCATACTTTTACTGCAGAGAGCCACTCTCATCTCTTCCCCCTTTCACAACAAACGGTTTTTCTATGTAATGAGATAAAATTTCGTTTGAAACATCAAATAGAAACTCAGTTATTCCCCTGTAACAAACCTTTCTTTTTAACGAATACCCAACCCTGTCATAGATAGGGAAGTCACACCTGATAAGCGGAATACCAAGCTCCTCTTCCATAAGATGAAGATGGCTGGAACCAAAAATGATATGAGGTTCTGTTTCTTTACATAAAATCTGAAAATCCTCCATATCACCGATAAACACTTTTTTCGCAAAAGTCTCATTTAACTCCTCTTTATTCTCCGAAGCAAGTGCAGCAACGACTTCCCCACCTACAGAACTTATAAAATCGCTTATCGTGTAAACAACTTCGGGAATTGCAGCAACAGCAAATCTTTTTCTATTAAGGTAGAAGTGAGTATCCGCAAGAGTATCTTGCATAATCTCTCTATCTCTTTTGATTTGTTCGGGAACAAATCCTCTTATTGAATAAAGAAGCTCTACAAGTCTATCTACCTCTTTATAGGTTGAAAGTGATGGAAAATATTTGAGAGGAACTCCGGTTTTCTCATTTAGAAGTTTTGCAGCCGAAATAGTCGAAGCACCAACAGCTATTGTAAGAGAAGAACTTCCCGCCATTTTAATATCCTCAACTGTCGTCCCACCAACAGTATAAGGATAGTAAATTCCAGAATAAAACCGACCGATAAGGGAATCGGCTAAATCGGGAATAGCAATCACATCAAATCCGAAGGATTTTATAAAGCTTTTTATCTCTTCAACATCTCCCGGAGTAAGAGACACTCCACATAAAAGAGTTATTAGATTCTCCTTTTTTTCCTCTATCTCTTTCACAAAATTACTAACAATTGAACATAAAGCTTTTTCAAAACCGAGCTGTAAACCTCCATCAAAATCCGGAGTAGAAACATGGAAAATAGGAAAGGTTGCAAACTCAGGATTTTCCAACTTAAAGCTTTTTATAGAGCCTTCAATATCATCTCCCCGACACTCTACCATTGCTGATGTTAAAATAGCTATCATCTCCGGAGACGGATCACTTCTAAGCAGGTTAAGAATAGCCGATTTAACAGAATCGGGACCGAAAACAACATCTGTTTCCTGTAAAGCCGTATTTGTTATCGGAACCGGTTCTTTAAAATGCTCTATAAGTATCGTTTTAGGATATGCAGAGCACCCTTGTGCTCCGTGAACAACAGCCATAATCCCTTTAAAACCGTAACAGCAAATAGCTGCACCAATAGAGGGACTTTTCTTTAGTGAATTAATAGTTAAAGGTTTATCACTAAAAACAACTTCAGCCATTGTTCTCTCCCCACACAGAAACACATTCCGAAGTTCCGCAATCATGAGGTTGGGCTTCTTTCAACTCGCCATTCATAAACTTTTCAAGAGCTTCTCCAACGGTTTTTACTCCCTTAACTTCATACGGAGTTATCCCTAAAGATTTCATATATTTGTAACCAGCAGTGGCCACGTGATCTACAAGAACAGCATCAATTTCTTTTTTTGCAAGATGCTCTATTCTCTCTCTCCCTTTTAATTTCCCAACTTCACACGGAGAGTAAAAAATCACCGAAACCTTCTCTTTTTTCTCAGTATCAAATATTAAATAGCACGGCGAAAAGCCAAACTTTTCAAAAAATTGAGACTTAAGAGTTTCCCATTTTGAAGGAACTGCAACTTTCATTTTTACCTCCTTATAACCAATAAGGTTTCTCTTTCAGATAATTCCAAACAGGTGAAGTTATAGTTATTTCAAGTTGCCTTCCAAAATCCATTAAACCGTCATAACCTGCGTAGGCGTAAAACCGCTCCTGATTTATATGAAGGTAGGGAATCTTTGACTTCAAAGATGGATACATATTTCTTCCACCGGCAATAAGAACATCTGCACCAAATTCAATAAGAAGTTTATGAAGTTTTCTTGCTCCAATCTGTCCTACGAGTCTCTCTTTTCCAATTAATTTTTTTATCTCTTCTCTCTCTTCGGCAGTACTTTTTCTTCCACTACTTAAAACAACCTTAAGGCCTAGGTCTTTTAAAAGCTCTATACCCGACCAACTTTTATGACCCCCTGTATAAAGAACCGCTTTTTTCCCTTTCAAAACAGTTCTCAATCTTTTTAGTTCCGGTGCTATTCTTCTATTTTCCTCTTCAATAACTTTTTCAACTTTTTTCATTAAACTTTCATTTTTAAAAGCAACCGCTATCTTTCTAAGTGAATTTTCAATAGGTGTCTTTCCATAAAAAGAAACTTGAATAAACGGAATGCCGTATTTCTCTTCCATATCCTCCGCAAGATTTATCATCGCCTGAGAACAGAAAACAACATTTAGCTTCGCTCTGTGAGCTGTTGCTATTTCCTTTACTCTACCATCCCCTGTAATAGATGACAAAACCCTAATTCCACACTTTTTAAAAAGAGGCAAAATATTGAATAAATCTCCGGCCACATTAAATTCACCTATAAGGTTAATATCAAAGGGAGTTGTAAACTCCGGCTCCCGTGCGCCTATCAGATAGTCAAAAAGAGTTTTTGCAGCTATTCTGGTCCCAAAGTTTTTAGCACCTGCAAACCCGGGAGAATCAACAGGTATAACAGGTATGCCTAACTTATCTCTTTCAATTTCACAAACTTTTCCGATATTATCTCCGGTAATTGCAGGAACACATGTGTTGTAAACAAAAATAGCTCTTGGAGAATAGTTGTAATAAATATACTCTATCGCATCTATAAGTTTCCCTTCCGAGCCAAACACTATCTCTTCATTTGAAATGTCCGTAGAAAACGCCTTTACATAAAGGTCACTTCCGGAACTTTTTGATTTTCTTCCTTCAAACCCGTTAGCAGCACAACCTATGCAACCATGAAACAGATGCGCAGCATCTGTTATAGGAACAAGTGTTATTTTAGCACCATCAAAAGCACAACCACCCGCCGCTTTTCCAGGAAGCGGTTTCTTTGAAAGAACTTTCATCCCAATTTTCTCTCTCATCTTCACATCCCCGCAGGAAAGTAAGGGGCAAAAGCCCCTGAATTACCTAAGTTTATCGAAATTTACTTCAGGACAGATACGATCAAAATGGTCAAGAAGGGCATTACCTATA
>JALSLT010000083.1 GCA_026988135.1 Desulfurobacterium sp. | reverse complement strand
ATACAGAAAAATTCTTAAGGAAAAGAGTGAGTTTCTCAGATTCTCCATAGACCCTGACAAACCTGTGGGACTTTTAACCGTTGGAGAGAGACAGCAGCTTGAAATTGTAAGACTTTTAGCTGTCGGGATTAAAACTTTAATTCTTGATGAACCGACAACAGGAATTTCAAAGAAGCAGAAAGAGATACTTTTCAATGCCCTAAAACAGCTTGTAAAAGAAGGAAAATCAATAATACTTATCTCCCACAAACTTCAGGATGTTGAAGCTATATGTGATAGGGTTACTGTTTTAAGGAGTGGGGAAATAGCTGGAAAAATGGAAAAGCCATTTGATAGAGAAAAACTTCTTGAAATGATGTTTGGCAAAAAACCTCCCGAGATTAAAAGTGAAAAAGTTGTACCGGGAGAAACGATTTTAAAGTTTAAAAATGTGTATGCTCACGGCGGCAGAGCTGGTCTTAAAAACTTGAATTTTGAAATAAAAGAGAAAGAGATTATAGGACTTGCAGGACTTGAAGGAAGCGGACAGGAGGTTCTTTTAAGAGTGGCAGCAGGTCTTACCCGCCCATACAAAGGAAAAATAAGAAAAAATAGAAGAATTTTTAAAAATAAAAAAAATGAAAAAATATTTTTGCCGGCCTCAAGACTTGAAGAGGGATTATTCCCTTCGCTTACTTTGCTTGAACACTATGCTTTAGGGTTTTTCAAAAATCACTTTATGGTTCCGTGGAGCAAAGTAAAAGAAAAAGGTGGAAAGCTCATAAAGAAATTCAAAATAAAAGGAGAGCTTAACGATAAAGCCTCCTCTCTTTCAGGAGGAAATCAACAAAGACTTCTAATTTCCCTTATCAAAAGAGATACAAAACTTCTCCTCCTTGAACAACCAACAAGAGGACTCGACACGGAATCGGCTGTTTGGATGTGGGAACATTTAAAAGAGTTTACAAAGAAAAACTCAACTATAATTTTCAGCTCCCCGGAGCTTGATGAGATTTTCTCCGTTGCAACAAAAATAATTGTATTTTTCAACGGTAAAGTTGTACTATCGAAAGCTAAAGAGGAAACATCAAAGGAAGAAGTTGCAGCAGCGATAGCAGGTAATGTTAAAGGAGTGAAACTTGAGTAATAAAATAGTTACACCTGAAGGAATTAAACTTCAGAAAAAGATGAAAAGAAAAGAGAGAGATGAAAAGATAAAAAAGTTTTTGAAACCTGTTATAAGAACACCTGTTGTTATCTTTGCCGTTTTTATTATTGTTACATTACTCATTGTTGCAATCGGTGTTAATCCCCTTGAAGTTTATTCCCTTCTTTTGAAAGGCTCTTTAGGTTCAAAATACAGAATTGCAAGAGTTTTAAATGTATGGATACCTTTAACCCTGTGTGCCTGCGGACTTTTATACACATTCTCCCTTGGATTGTGGAATATCGGAATAGAAGGTCAAGTAATGCTCGGTGCTATAGGAACAACAGCAATATTTAAATGGTTTTACCCGCAAATTCCGGCTCAATACGCCATTTTTGCAGGATTTCTGGCATCAATTATTGCCGGAGGTGTATGGGCATTACTTGCAGGAATTTTAAAAACCAAAGGCGGAGTGAACGAAATATTTGCCGGACTTGGACTAAACTTTGTAGCTCAGGGACTTATTCTGTGGCTGATATTCGGACCATGGAAAAGGCCGGGAATAGCATCCATGAGCGGAACGGAGCCTTTCAATAGAGAACTCTGGCTCTCAACTATAAAAGGATTTAGAGTCGCTCCTATCGGATTGGTTCTGGCAGTAGTTTTCTTTATCAGTACTGTTTTTATATTTAAATATACTCGCCTTGGCCTGTTTTTTAAAGCGATAGGAGATAATCCGGCTGCCGGAACACTATTTGGAATTTCGGTAAACAGATACAGTTTACTGGCTATGTTTTTTGCCGGTGCAGCTGCCGGAATAGCGGGTTTTTTCCAAACAACCGGCGTTTACCACAGACTAATACCTGCAATTTCAAGTAATTACGGTTATCTTGCGCTTCTTGTGGTTATGCTTGCAAATTTCAAATACTGGCCGGTACCGTTTATAGCATTTTTCTTTGCATGTCTTAACGTCGGCAGTATTCAACTACCGATGGTTTTAAAAATAGATTCATCTTTAAGCGGTATAATTCAAGGTTTATCGGTTCTTGTATTTCTTGTAATTTACAACTTCCAGAAAATGAAAGAAAGGAAAAGCTGATGGCGATAGAATACACAACCATTCTTGCGACTATTGTAAGCGGTGCAGCCCCTTTAATATTCGCATCTCTCGGGGAAACAATTACCGAAAGAGGCGGAATAATTAACCTTTCCCTTGACGGGACTATACTCCTTTCAGCTATGACCGGTTTCGGAGTTGCATATAAAACAGGAAACATACTTTACGGATTTATAGCTGCCGGAATTGTTGGAATGATTATTGCCGGTATCGTTGCAGGCTCCACACTATTCCTAAGAGTATCTCAAGTTGCCGTTGGTTTTGTTCTTGCCCTTATGTGTAAAGATCTTGCATACTTTCTCGGAAATCCTTTCAGTAGAATTCAGGGACCACAGCTATCATATATGCCGATACCGATTCTTGAAAAAATTCCTGTAATAGGAAAAATATTTTTCCAGCAAAACATAATGGTTTATTTAAGCTATATCTTAATTTCCGCAACTTGGTTTTTCCTTTATAAAACAAAGTTAGGCATGATGCTAAGATGCAGTGGGGAAAATCCCGAAGTGGCTTTTATAAGAGGAATACCTGCGGAAAAGTTAAAGTTTCTTTTTACTCTTCTTGGCGGATTCCTTGTAGGAGTGTCAGGAGCACTATACTCTCTTTCTGTAAAACCCGGATGGGGAAGACCGCAGGGAGCTGAAGGAATAGGCTGGATTGCCCTTGCTATTGTTATTTTTGGCGGATGGGAGCCACTTAAAGTTGCTCTTGGCTGTTATCTTTTTAGTTTTTTACAAATTACGGGAATACTTTTACAAGACAGATTTACATCGGTTCCAGCCCAAGTGTTTCAAGTAGCCCCGTTTCCGTTAATGATTTTTATGCTCCTTATAATAAACTTTTTCAACAAAAAAGAGGTTCAGGAAAAAGCACAAACGAACAGATTTTTGAAAATCCTTGCAAAAATATTTAAGGCAAGTCCTCCGGCATCTCTTGGAAAGGTGTTTTATAGAGGTTAGATCGGGGAAAAATGGGGGAATTACATCCCCCGGAAAACTGTTTTATTGTATTGCATACATGGAATCTTTGTAAATTTGTTCAATTATTTTTTTTGTTACTGGAATTGGTGCCATTTTAAGCAATGTGTCTAAAGAAGGTGTATTCATTGCTAAATCTGTTAGTTTTTCAATATCATTTTCGTTAAATCCTAAATCTTTGAGCTTTTGAGTAATTCCTATGTCAAAGAGCCATTTTTCAATATAGGCTGCAGCTATTTCAGCTTCGCCGGGAATACCTTCAAGGAAAGGTACTATAGGCTTATATATTGATGCTAAAACTTCGGAACAAGCGGGATATATATGTTTAATAACAGCAGGTAAAAGTATTGCAAGTCCAAGTCCATGCGCCAAATCAGGTTTTAAAGCGCTTAAAGGATGTTCTAATGCATGAGTAAGGTGCAGTAGGGCATTATCAAAAGCTATACCTGCTATAGTAGATGCAAAAAGCAGATAATATCTGGCGGTAGTATCCTCAGGATATACAATAGCTTGAGGTAAATATTTTGCAACCAGTTTTATGGTTTCCTTTGCAAGGTGTATTGAATATGGAGATGCAAGAAGTGTGGTAGCTGCTTCGGTAACATGATTAACAGCATCTATCGCTGTAAATCTAGTTTGGTTTTGAGGAAGTGTTAACATAAGATTCGGGTCATCTATAGAGAATAATGGATATATACATTCATAAGCTATGGCCGGTTTATATCCTTTCTCAACAATAGAAGCAACAGCAAATCTGTTAACTTCAGTTCCCGTGCCGTGAGTAGTATTTATAGCTACGATCGGTTTTGCTTTTTCAGGGATAAAGTTCATTTCATAAAGTTCTTGAGCAGTCTTTTCTGGATACTCTAAAAGAACAGAAACACTTTTTGCAACATCTATTGGGCTGCCACCGCCCAATCCCAACACGGCACCAGCATTAAAGTCTTTTGCAAATTTAGTAGCTTTATCAATTTGTTCGACAGTCGGATTTGGGAGAGTTTCATCATATATCAGCCATTCTATGTTGTAGTTTTTAAAGGCAGATTCGATAACGTTCCATGCTCCGGTAACTTCAGGAACAATTTTGTCTGTTATTACAACTACTTTGTTTATGTTCATTTTAATAAGATTTGCGGAAATTTCTTCCATTTTTTTAATAGCACCTAACCCAAAGTAACATGTTGTTTTGCATCTGAGCTCAAAAATTTTGCTGACATTTACTTTCGTTTCCCATGTCATTTTCTAATCCTCCTTTCCATGGGTTTTATACCATGGATATAAATGGATATAGGGTTTAGGCTTCTCTTAAACAACCTCTACTCAATAAGATATTTCTAAATTTTAAAAAAAGCAATAGTATAAAAAGTGAAAACCTTATGAGCTCCTTTTGTTATGTCAATAATCTTGTGTACACAATTATGAAATAAACCACAGAAACTACACCATGTCATTAGGTGAAATTTAAACCACAATTAGAGGTTCAATGAAAAAGGGAAAAATCACCCACCAGAACTTAAAGATAAGAAGGTTTAAGAGAACTTATAAATATTAGTATCTTTATTTTTGACAATTCAAAGACTTATCAGCTTGGCTAATTATAGTAAATAATTTATAAAGTTTTTCCGGGGAGATATCTTCTGCTCTTAAATTTAGAACTTCGGAGAATTCAGGGTGTTTAGCTCCGAGAGTGTTTTTGAGTTTTTTTCTGCGGCTTGAGAAGGCTTTTTTTAAGAATTTCTCAAACTGTTCAAGTTCTTTTCTATCAAGTGAAAAATCCTTCGGAACCATTTCAAAAACCGTTGACCAAACCTTTGGGGGCGGTGTAAAAGCTTTAGGCGAAACATCAAAAAGTTTTTTAATTTCAAAAAAGTTCTGCAAAAGAGCTGGAAGATACCCGTATTCTTTCCCTTTTTTGCTAACAAGTCTTTCAGCCACCTCTTTCTGTGTCATAAATACTGCTACTTCAAGAATATTTTTGTAATTTAGCAAATTTCTGATTATCGCTGTGGAAACATTATAGGGAAGGTTTCCCACAACTTTAATCATGTTTCCACATTTTGAAAAATTAAACTTTACAGCATCACCTTTTACAATTTCAATAAAGCTACAATCTCTAAATGTGTCTTTTAAATAATCAATCATCTCATCATCTATTTCAACACATACAAGCTTTTCCGGTTTTCTTTCTATAAGTTCTTTTGTTAAAGCTCCCCCTCCCGGCCCAATTTCAATGACAATGTCATCTCTTTTTATATCAATAAAATCAACTATTTTCCTTATGATATTTCTATCTTTTAAAAAATGCTGTCCCAGATACTTCTTTAACCTTAACCTTTCATTTCTCAACAATTCCCTCTCTATTGAACGCTTCAACCACAATTCCCATAACTTTTTCTATAAGATTTTTGTCTTCAGCTTCAACCATTATTCTCACTTTCGGCTCTGTTCCGGAATATCTAACAAGTATTCTTCCTTTATCCTTGAGAATCTCCTCGCCACAGGAGATAGCCTCTTTAACGTGTCCAAGGTTATCAATCGGCTTTTTCTCTGAAACTTTCAGATTTACAAGCTCCTGAGGGTATCTATCAAAAAGAGAAACAAGCTCACTGAAAGATTTCCCCGTCTTTTTAAGAGTTGAAGCAAGAAGAAGAGCTGTTAAAACACCATCTCCCGTTTCCATCCCTTTTTTGTAAATTATGTGCCCCGATTGTTCTCCTCCGATTACGGCTCCAACCTCTTCCATTTTCTCGGCAACGCTTCTATCACCGACAGACGTTCTGTAAAATTCTCTCTTTTGCGACTTTATGTAATTTTCAAGTCCGAGATTGCTCATAACAGTTGCAACAACGGGTTTTCCTTCCCCATAATAATCTGAAAACAATCCTATAATAAGGTCACCATCAACAACACCTCCGGTTTCATCGACAGCAATACACCTATCAGCATCACCATCAAGGGCGAAACCAACATCCGCCCTGAGTTCCTTCACTTTTTGAGCAATAAACTCAGGATAGGTTGCACCACAACCCTTGTTAATGTTTAAACCGTCAGGCTCCGTATTATAAACAAAAACTTTAGCACCAAGGGAACGGAAAACTTCAGGAGCTATCATAAAAGCGGCACCGTTTGCACAATCTATAGCAATTTTTAAACCTGCAAGGTAAACTCCCGACTCTTCAAGAAATTTAATATAAGTTTCAAGATAACCTCTACCGTCAAACACCTGTCCAACTTCAAGAGAAGGAACTTTCGGTAGTTCATATTTATTAAAAATTATAAGCTCCAAAGATGCTTCTTCTTTTTCGGAAAATTTTTCTCCTTTTTTGTTAAAAAACTTTATCCCGTTATATTCAGCAGGATTATGAGATGCAGAAACCATTATTCCCATTGAAAGAGAATGATTTTTAACCATAAATGAAATTGAAGGAGTAGTTGTCGTCCCAAGGTAAACAACATCTACTCCTGTTGATAAAAGTCCGGATATAAGAGCCGTAATTACCATATCCGAAGATGCTCTCGTATCTTTACCTATCACTACAGTATATTCTGTATCGGGATATTTAGCTTTAAGATAACAACCGGCAGAAATTCCCATCTTCTGAATCATCTCACAAGTTAAAGGAAATTTATTGGCTATTCCTCTAATTCCATCAGTACCAAAAAGCTTCTTTTTCGTCATTTATCTCCTCCTCTCAATAGTTACAGTAACATCATCGGGAAAAACTCTAAAAGGCGAAACAAGTTTTAAAACAACAGTCACCCTATCCGAAACAGCATCAACATTTATAGATTCGGTCTTAACTGTTTTGATTAAACTTTTTTTTGATTCCGGAAGATATATCGATACGTAATTCGGAACTACGGATTTTACATAAAACAGCTTCCTTTTCCTGCCTGATAAAACAACTTTTACAGGAATAAGTTTTAAAGAAAGTTTCTCCACTTTCACCTTAAGTTTCCGATTATCAACAACATGCACGGAAACATCCTGCAAATTCGGAACAATCATTATATCCGCCAACCTCGCCGGAAAAAAAGTTTCTCCTGTTTTCTTTGGAAAAACTTTAAGGTAAATTTTCCCTTCTCTTTTCAGGAGGTTTACAGACCTTTTAGAACCCTCAATTTCTACAGTGAGCTTTTTCGGCTCGTAATTGACAACATAAAAATTCTTCGGAACTTTTATCTCTATAGGAATGGAAAACGTTGAAACTACTGTCTCCTGCTTAACAGCAAGAAACCATAAAAGAAAAGCGAAAATGAATGCCAACACTTTATAATGGAAATTTCTAAATAGTAACTTAACTATTTTCTTCAATTTTCTCACCTTTTATAAAGGTAATAAGCATATCCTTTAAACTCTTCTTATCTTCATTCTGTATCAACAACGATAGAAGTACCCTTTTCAATCTCTGAGGTTCAATATTTTTAACAAGTTTTCCGTGATATGCTATAGAAATCCTTCCCGTCTCCTCAGAAACAACAACAGCTATACTGTCGGTCTCTTCCGTTATACCTATCGCAGCTCTGTGCCTTGTTCCAACAGTTTGAGGAAGGGATGTATTCAAGGTTATAGGAAGAATAACTCCTGCTTTTTTTATTCTGTCATCTCTCACAATAACTGCCCCGTCATGTAAAGGAGTACCCGGCCAAAATATTGTAATTATAAGCTCTTTAAAAACTTTAGCATCTATTACAGTCCCCGCTTCAGCATAACCATCAGTTTTCACCTTCCTTTCAATAACTATTAAACCGCCGATTTTGTCTTTTCCCATAGCAACAACAGCTCTTGTAATTTCATCAACAACTTTTTGTGCTTCGTAAGTTTTGGTAAAAACACCTAACTGTCCCTCCCCCAACCGCGCTAACAATTTCCTGATTTCAGGCTGAAAAATAACAATCAGAGCAAATATTCCTATAGTGAGGATACTGTTTACAAGAAAAGAAAGTGCATACAGATTAAGAAGTTTCGCCACAACACTTATCAAAACTATTGTCATTATTCCGAAAAGTATCTGAATCGCCCTGGTTCTGGAAAGATACACAAGAACCCTATATATAAGGAAAGTTACTATCAAAATATCAACAACATCTCTTAAAGTAACCTGAGGGAAAATCTCAAACATTCAAATTTCCTCTATCGCCATTAGCATATCAAGAAACTGTCTCGTCTCTTTTACATCATGCACTCTTAGAATTCTAACACCGTTTAAAACACCTCTGACAACAGAGGCGAGAGAACCTGCCACTCTCTCTTCAGGGTTTTCCTCTCCTGTAACAGCTCCTATAAAACTTTTCCTTGATGCCCCAAGAAGAATAGGCAATCCAAACCTTTTAAACTCATTTATTCTCTTCAAAATTTGCAAATTATCTTCAAGCCTTTTTCCAAAACCGATACCAGGATCAAGAATTAACTGCGTTTTCTTCAACCCCTTACTTAATGCGTAATTTACCGTAACCTCGAAATATTCACATATCTCCTTAACAACATCCTTATAATGAGGATTTCTCTGCATATTTTTCGGAGTACCATTTATGTGCATAACTATCACAGGAACTCCTCTTACCGCAACAAGGTTTACCATATTTTCATCAAAATGCAAACCACTTATATCGTTCACAATATCGGCTCCGACATCAAGAGCTTCTTCAGCAACCTGAGATTTATAAGTATCTATGGAGATAAAAATACCCGGAAATCTCTCTCTAATAGCTTCTATAATCGGAACAACTCTTCTCTTTTCATCTTTAACAGATACAGGGTCAGAACCCGGACGGGTAGATTCTCCACCAACATCTATAATTTCAGCCCCTTGCTCAATCATCTCTTCCGCATGAAAAAGAGCCTTATCGATACTGTCCCACTTACCACCGTCGGAAAAAGAATCGGGAGTCGTATTAAGAATCCCCATAATTACAGGTTTATCAAGCACCAATTTTCTACCGGCACAATCAAACACAAAAGTATCTTCCTTTTCCGCGGCAACAAGCTCTCTTATCTCCTGGCCAATCCGTTTCAATCCGAAAGGCTGTTTTTC
>JALSLT010000082.1 GCA_026988135.1 Desulfurobacterium sp. | reverse complement strand
CGTAAATTTTAAGGGCATAAATTCCAATGAGATACCAGAGATTTTTTTCTTGAAGGATATCTTTTATTTTGTTTCCTGTTGATTTAAAAAAGAGGGGGTTTTCTCCCCATATCGATTCCATAATGGAAAATATTGTTGAAGTACTTTCAGGTGAGAAACTAAAGTTTTTAAGTTCCTTTAAAAGTGTATTTTTTCTTATTACTGTTTGTTTTCTTAATATAAGGCGGGATAATAACCATTTTTTGTTTAATTTTTTCTCTAATGTATTCAATGTTCCTCTTTCTAAAAACCATGTTATGTAGATTCTTATGCTTTCTTCTTCGTCATCAATAATTATTTCCATGTACGGGCGAAATGTTTTTTTCTTTAGAATGTCTTTTACTATGGATTTAAGGCTGTCTTTGAGGTTTTTTATGAGTTTTTCCTGTTCTGTTGAAGAGGCGGTTTTGTGAATTATTTCAAGTTTAAGTTCTATTCCGTTAACTATCTCTTTTGCTACTGGAACAATGAGAACTTTGTTGTCAGAAACTATCTCATAGTTTGAGTAGGCAAGCCTTACAGGGAAAAACTGTTCAAGGGATTGTGCTATTGTTTCGAGGAGAGACACAACAACGGAATTATCCCGTTTCTCTTTAATATCGATAAGTTTCTTATACTTTATCTTGAAAGATGGATTCCGTTGTTCTCTGCTATAAAAATTGGTATTAAGGTGGAGTTTTTCCAATTTTTCCCATATGAGTATGTCTATATCTTCCTCTATTGGGGTAGGAGTTTTTCTGTCTTCTTCATATCCGAAAGAAAAAGCCGCATCTCTTATTCTTTTTGCTTTCAGAAATTCTGTGAGTTCTTTTTCACTTGACTGCCAGAAAGTTTCATCTATATGTAAAAATTCTCCTTCCGTTGGGAAGTAGAAGTTTTTATATGCTTCGGAAAGGAATCGGTAACTGTTTGTTCTTGCTGTTTTTTCAAATAGAAGAAGCTGTATGTCTGCAGCTGTTGTGTGCTTGTTGCTTGCTATCAATACGGAAGGAGAGTTTGGAAACTGTTTTCTGAAAATTTCAACTTTCTTTTTTATAAAGTGTTCTGTGAGAAAAGTCGTTCCGTCTTTCTGCCTTTGTTCGGGAAAAATTGAAAAAAGGATTAGTATTCGGTTTTCAGGTTTTAGAAATTTCTCTGTTTTTATCGGAATTCCTGTTTTTCCTGAAAGATACATCGCAAATGGAAATACTATGGAATCTCCCGGATATATGGCGTCTATCTTTATTTTTAAGCGGTTTAATCTGATAGCGAAATGGTCGATAATATCTATTATGTCAGCTTGCGTTAGTTCCTTTGTTTTGAAAAAAGGTTTGTATATACGGTTTTCCGTTTTCATTCCATTTCCCGAGTATTGTTTTATATCCGTAAATATAGGTGTTTAACCACAAAAAGAGTATAATATCTCTATCTTTTTAAGGGGATAAAAATGGTTTTAAAAGGGAAGTTTACATCTTATAATGAATTTTTTGACTTAATAAAGCTTGTGGTTCAAATGAGAATGACAGTTTCTCTTTCTCTTGCCAATCAGGAAGTTAATAAAGAGTTGCTTCTTTCCTTCAAGGAGGGTTCTTTAATTTTTATAAAATGTTCTTCCGATGATACATTACTTCTTGATTTTAATCATTCGTGCGGAAAAGTTGCCGATTTGGATTATGTGAAAACTTCTTTTTTCTCTTTTCTTGTAGATTTTCGTGATGTGAGTTTTGAAACCGTTATTATTGAGAATAAGAAGCTCTTTTCTGTGGAAGATTTTGAAACTGTGTTTCTTGATGTTGTCAGGGAGTTTGACGAAATAGAGCGACTTCCAAAAAATGTGATTGAAAATATTTCTGTTAAGGAGTTTTCCTCTCCATCGGAGGAGGAAGTGATGCTTGTGGGTTATCTGTTGTCAGGATATACTCTGTATCAATCCATTTTTTCCGTTGCGAAGGTGAAAGAATTTGTTAAAGCTTATGAGAGTTTGGTTGGTAAAGGAATTGTTAGCTGAGTGGTACTTATCACTCAGCTAATTTCTTTTATGGTAGATTTAAGTAGTTCTATTCCTATGTCTATTTCCTCCTTTTCTATGGTTAAAGGAGGTACAAGTCTCAGGATATTTCCTCCTGTAACATTTATTATCAATCCTTTTTTCAGAGCTTTTTGAACAAGGGATTTGCCATTAATTTTAAGGACGGTTCCCACCATTAGGCCTTTTCCTCTTATTTCGGAGATAGCTTCGGGGAGTTCTTTTTGAAGTTTTTCAATTTTTTCTTTTAGATAAGCTCCTTTCTCTTCAACATTTTTTAAAAATTCTGGATTAGAGATAATTTCCATAACTTTTACACCTGCTGCTGTTGAAAGGAAGTTGCCTCCAAATGTTGATGCGTGGAGTCCCGGTTTTAAAATTGTTGATGTTTTCTCGTTTGTAACTATCGCTCCTATGGGAATTCCGTTTCCAAGTGCTTTTGCCAGTGTCATAACATCGGGTTTAATGCCGTAGTGCTGATATGCAAATAGTTTTCCTGTTCTTCCTATTCCTGTTTGAACTTCATCAAAAATAAGAATTGTGTCAAAATCGGTAGCTAATTTCCTGAGTTCTTTTAGGAAGTGTTCTTTTGCAGGAATTATGCCACCTTCTCCTTGTATCGGTTCAACTATTATTCCGCAGGTTTTTTCACTGATAATTTCTTTTACAGAGTCTATGTTATTGAACTTGGCAAATTTTACCTCTGAAAGCATGGGGCCAAAGCCTTCGTTGTACTTGCCCTGTCCGGTTACAGATACGCTGGCAAATGTTCTTCCATGGAAAGAGTTTTTAAAAGCTATGATTTCATAACCTTTTTTTCCTTTTTCAAATGCGTATCTTCTTGCAAGTTTTATGGCTCCCTCGTTTGCTTCCGCACCGCTGTTACAAAAGAAAACTTTATCACCAAAGGAGTTTCCTGTGATAAGTTGTGCAAGTTTAGCTTGCGGCTTTATATGGAAAAGATTGGATGTATGGATTAACGTTTTTGCTTGTTCACATATCGTTTTCAATATCTCTTCGTTGGAATGTCCCAGATTACAAACTGCTATGCCGGCTAAAAAATCAAGATATTTTTTCCCGTTTTCGTCGTATAAGTAGCATCCTTCGCCTTTTATAAAGGATATCGGGTATCTGTTATAGGTTTTCATAACATAGTTTTCTGTCATTTCACACGTGTTCATCTTTCCTCCTTAGTTGCAACCGCTACACCCACTACAACCTCCTTTACTGTGTATAAGAGAAAGAATTACGGATGGGGCTGTGTTATATTTAACGGCAATCTCTTTTAAGGTGCTTTTAATATCTGCTTTTATCCCTACAAGAGATAGTTTTCTTAAAATCTCCTTTTCAGAAATATTTAATTTTTCTGCAAGGCTTGATATGGTTTCTTCGCCTATGTTATCTGCCAGTTCAGGGCAGGATGAAGCTATCTGGACAGGACCTTTTGGAGAGATTGTTACAAGAGTTTTGTATATGTCAACAGGCTTTATTTTATTCATGTCTGCAATTTCTTTTAGGTTTTGGTACAAAGATATAACTTTTATCCCTTTATAATTGAGAAATCCTGATGCTCTTGCCGGTGGTATTTCAAGGAGTTCCGCTATTTTTATAAGTGGATACATTTCAGCATGTGGTGCAGGTGGTTTGAGTTCGTTTTTTGCCCACATTCCTTTAAAATCGTTACCTATTTCAATAATTTTTTTGAAAGGAGTAAGTCCCATAACTGTTCCAGTACAAAGCAGAATGGATATAACGGTTGATACGATAAACGGTTTTGATATAAGAGTATCCTTTTTTGACTTTATGTAAGCCAGTATGTTATTCCAATTTAAGACTGTATGCCATATAGCAAATATTATCAGTAAAAATCCGAAGATTATGTGTAAATCATCCCACTGAGTTTTATTAAGACTTAAAAAGGTCCAGTTAACCCAGTAAGCTGTACTTCCATGGGGCATGATGTAAAGAACAATTCCTGTTATTGTTTCTACAATAAGCGTGTATAGAAGAAAGAGACTAATATACCTTTTCATTTTCAATTTCTCCTTTATCTTTTTTTGAAAACTATCCTTACCGGAATTTTACTGAAGCCGAACCACTTTCTTATTCTATTTTCAAGAAATTTCCTGAAATGTTTAGGGATTCCTTCCGGATAATTTGAGAAAAGTAGAAATGTCGGAGGTTTTATCTTTACCTGTGTTCCGTAATAGATTTTTACGGTTTTATTCTTGTAAACCGGTGGTTGGTGTATCTCCATGAGTTCTTTTAACGCTCTATTGAATTCTGAAGTTTTTACCTTGTTCGTGTATTGTCGGTAAATATCTTCTATCTCTTTTAGTAGTTTTTTGAGATTTTTTTCCTCTTTTGCCGAGATAAATACTTTAGGAGCATAAGGGATAAAGTCGAAAACCATTTCAAGGTTTCTCTCAAGTTTTTCTCGCTCTTTCCGGTTTTCTATTTTATCTATCTTGTTTACTGCGATTATTATCGGTTTATACTTTTGAAGAGCTAATCCTGCTATTTTAGAGTCTCTTTCGGTAGGACCTTCTTCGGCATCTATCATAAGGACGATAATGTCTGCTCTGTCTATTGCATCAAGCGCTCTAAGATAACTGTAATATTCTATGTCTTTTATCTTTCCTCTTCTTCGTATGCCGGCTGTATCTATGAAAATATATTCTTTTTCGTTAATTTTTATGTAACTATCTATAGCATCTCTTGTTGTTCCGGGAATATTGCTTACTATGCTTCTTTCTTCTCCCACAAGGGCATTTAATAGTGTGGATTTTCCCATATTGGGTCTTCCTATTATTGCAATTTTAGGAGGTTCTTTTGTTCCTTTTACTTCGATTTCTTCCTCTTTTTCGATGGTTTCCGCTATCTCTTTAAGTTTCTCTATATCTTCTCCGGAAATCAAGCTGTTTACTTTATTGCTTTCTTCTTTTTCTGTAAAACGAGTTTTAGCCATTTCCTTTAGGCCTTTCGGTAGTTTTTTAAGAATTTTTTCTTTAAGTGTGGGGATTCCGATTTTATGGATGGTGGAAATGGGAATAACTTCCTCGAAACCAAGTTTGTAAGCGTCATAAATCAGATGGTCCATAAAGGGTTCGTCTATTTTGTTAACAGCTACAATGACAGGTTTTTTCCATTTTCTTAGTATGTTTGCCGCTTCTTCGTCAATAGGTGTTATTCCTTCCTGTCCATCTACTACAAAAACGATTGCGTCTGCTTCCTCCATCGCCTTTTTTGCCTGAGACGTTATGGTTTTTGCGAACGTTTCTTTGGAAGTGTCTATTCCTCCTGTATCTATAAGGAGAGCAGTATGTTCGTCTATATCCGCTTCCTGGACAATTCTGTCTCTTGTTACTCCAGGAGTATTATCTATTATTGCCACCTGCTTACCTATCAGGCGATTAAAAAGTGAGGATTTCCCGACATTGGGTCTTCCAACAATAGCAATTACCGGTATTCTTTTCATATTTGTGCCTCTTTAAAGAATATATTGGGTTAAATAGTGAAGATATACTGTATTTATGTTTTTTCAACTATCCTATGTCCCATATATCTTTTGGAGTCATACTTCTTACAAACAATGTTGTAGGCATTTTTTCGGAAAGGTGATTGATTTTGTCGACAATTTGGCTTTGCTCGTTTTCTTTAGGGATTCCAAGACCTAAAATAATAAGGTCTGAAGAAGAAGAGTATTTCCTTATTAACTCCTTAAACTCTCTTTGGGGGGAGTTAGGGACTATAACTATTTCGGCTTCCAATCGTGCTGCTTTAAGAAGTTTTTTATATGCGGTTCCAAATATTTTTTCTTCTTCTTCCGAATTTACAATCTTCATTATTCTTATTCCCGATCTTTTCCACTCCGGACTATCTACAAGAGTATGGGCTATAAAAGTCATAAGTGCAAAGTTCCCCCCCTTTCCACCCCACCATATATCAATTTTCTCTCTTTTACCCCAGCCTTTATCTTGGTTTGGATTTAATATAAGAACATCTTTTTTTAATTTCATAAGGTTGTTTATATCATTTACAAGTTTTAATTGGTTTTCTCTATTCTTTCCCCAGCCGAATAGGGCGGTATTTGCTTCTATGGTACCGAATCCGTAATATTGAGATATTTTAGAAAAGGTTCCCTCTTTTATTCCCTCTACTATGATTTTCGGAAAAAAGTCTAGTTTGTTTTCCTTTATGTAGGAAATAAGCTTTTCCGTTTCCTTGTTTTTTATTTCTGTAATGTTGTTACAATTTTTATCTCTTTTATCTAAGATATTAACCAAGGTTATTATGCCGTCATTGAATGAGAGGAATTTTGCAAAGTCGGTTAAATAAGGTCTTTCTCCGGGTGCTCCTGAAAACACGAGGACGTTTGGTCTCCATTCTTTCGGATCCTGCTTCTTTTCCGATACTTTTAAGAGGCAAAATTTTGCTATGGAAACAAGAGTTCCTGTTTTGATGTCTCCCCATGCTTGTTTAAAATGTCTTTTCCTTAAAAATCCGTAAAGTATCAGGAGGAGTAAAGTTGCTACTGTTGTTGCCGTTGCGTTTATGAGAAGCATGACGATATAAGAACCTACTACTCCGTAAAAAGGTATATACCATGGAGTTTTGAAACTTGGCCTGAAAGTTGGTGGTTTTAGAATGGAGTATAAAGTGGCGGCGAGATTTGTTACGGCGTATGTTATTAGGAAAAACATCGTTATTATTATGGCAACGGTATTTAGGGAGCCTAAGAACAGAATTCCCTGGGCAATTAGAAATGTTATCAAAACTCCGGCTCTTGGTTCTTTTTTCTTTGAACCCAAAGTTGCTGCAAAAGCGGAGGGAACAATGCCATCATATGCAAGTGCTTGAAGCGTTCTTGGAGCACCTACGATAAATGTTAGTGCGGAAGATAAGGTTGCCATCCAGATACCGATATATACAAGATAGGGTATAAGGGAGTAATGAACCATTACAAGGGTGTCTTTTTGAAGAATAGAGTACGGTACTGTTGCGGATAATTTGAAAGTTATGGCTATGTAAGTTATGTATGATACGGTTAGAGCAGATATTATACCTATGGGGATCGCCTTTTTGGGGTTTTTTAATTCTCCCGACATAGCTATTCCGGCAGTTACACCGGTTACGGCAGGGAAAAATACTGCAAATACCGTCCAAAAATTTTGTCCCGGTAGATAGTGAGGTGATAGATTTTCAGATATTAAAGAGAAGTGAGGGTTAAAAGCGAACGATAAAATACCTAATATAAGAGCTGCAAAAATACCGATTTGAAGTTTAACTACAAAATCTGTACCTACATAAGCTATAATTGTGAAAAGTATAAGTACTGCTGAAGCTATGGGGATTATCGGTAGTGTAGGAAATATTCCCTTTAATGATTCTGCAAATCCTATAAGATAAAAAGCAACCGATATCGATTGAGATATGAATAGAGGGATACCTATAGTTCCACCCACATCAAGTCCGAGGCTTCGTGAAATGATGTAATATACTCCTCCAACTCCAATCTCCTTGTTTGTGGAAATTGAAGAGAGTGATAGTCCGGTAGCTAAAGATATTGACATTGCTAGGGTTATAAGAATGACACCTTCAATGAATCCGGTATTTCCGATAACCCAGCCGGTTCTTAAAAAGAGAATAACACCGAATATGGAGAGAAGAGTAGGTATGAAAACACCAGTAAAAGTGTTGAATCTTCTTATATTGTTTTCTTTATTAGCCTGCATCTTAATTTTCACCCATGGTTAAATGAAAAATTAGTGTTTATATCATACATCTATTTTCCGGGAATAGGAAAATAGATGTATAAAATCTCTTTCTTAAGAACCTCCAGTTCTTTCTCCTTCATACTTATACTGATATCCTCCCAGTTTTAGAAGATTTACAGTAAGCGTAATTTGATACGTTGTTTTTCCGTCATAATTTTTTATCCAATGATATGTAAGATTGCCGTTCCAACAGTTTCTATTTATTGATAGAGAATATGTTCTTTCTCTGTCAAGATGGTTTAAAAAGTCGTATCTTTGTGAATAAGAGAAGGAGAGATATCTGTTTAGTTTTATGTCCCCTCCCCATCTAAGGTAATTGTTTGTTTCATCTGTAAATGCTTTGTAGTGGTTTGCCCAGATGGTCAATTTTTTGATTCTGGTATCTATTCTCGAATTTATTTTTTCAATTTTTCCTGTTGTGTGATTGATTTCTGTATATTCCCGAAGAGTTAGAGGTCGTTCGTCGGAAAATAGCTCCAATTCCAGTTTCCACGGCTCCCATGGAGTATTATCAAGGTAAAAATTGTAGCTGTTTGATATATTGAATTTTGCTATGCGTTTTTCATTGTTGTAGAAAGAGATATCTATACTTCCCTTTATTTTTTTTTCTTCTTCTACTTTGTCTGTTCCGTCAAATTCAGGAATGTTGTTTTGAGTTTTTTTCTCTGTAAATTGAAAAGATAGTTCCGGGCTTATAGATGCTCTAAAGTTACCTGTTTTTATCGATAAGTTTGTGAAGTGGTTTTCTTCGTACATCCATAAATTACGGTTGATGAAATTCGTTCCGTTATCCGATATAAAATATTCCGTGAAAAGGTTGCTGATTTTAAAGCTGTTTTTGATATTTTTAAAAAAGAAAGAGTATCTTGCTGCCGGTTTTATGTTGAGTCGTGCTCCTCTGTATCCGGTTTTTCTGTAGAAATAAGTTAAGCTTGAGTCGAGATTGAAAGTTACAGGATAATTTTTGTAAAGTGGAATATCCATGAGGTAAAAGTTGATTTCCGGTAATTTTTGAAATATTGTATCCCTTGAACCGTCAAGGTTATAGAGAAACACAAGGTTGGTGTTTAAAATTGCGTGATTCCATAGTTTTGAGTAAGTTATATCCGATTTTGTGTATTGGCTTGTTAATGTTTCGACATCTGTTGTTCCGTTTTCTGTATAGAAGTTCTTACTGCTTATTATGTTTATTTTAAGATGTCCGTAAGAGTAGTCCGATTTTATGTAGGAATGGTTTAACCTGCTATTCCACTCTCCTTTTTCATCGGTATCTATTCTGTTGTAAGAGATATTTCCTTCACTATACGGGGAAATAATGTATCTTAAATCCAATCCTTTTGCACTTCCGTTGTTAAATCTTTTTTCATAGTAAAAGGTTGCGTCGGAGCTTCTGCCGAGAACAAGGTAGAACGGTTGTTTTATTGTAAATCCCTGATCTTTGATATATCCGAATTTTGGGAATATGAATCCTGTAGTTCTTTTTTCAACAATAGGTCCGCTTATTACGGGTGAGATGATTACTGGAACAGATAAGATATCGAAAGAGACCCATTTTCCTTTAAAACTTTTGCCGGATTGTATTTTGAATTCTTTCGCTTCGATAGACCAATCAGGATATTCGCAACAGTTGCAGCAAGGTGTGTAAATTCCATTATATGCTATCCACAAAGAGTCGGATACCCTTATAAGTTTTTCTGCTTTAATGAAGTCGCTTTGTGAAAGTTTTCCTTTGGCATTTAATAGTTCTGCCTTTTTTGTTTTTAGATTGTATTTT
>JALSLT010000081.1 GCA_026988135.1 Desulfurobacterium sp. | reverse complement strand
TATAACCGACTTCAAGTCTTTCCTTTCAACAACCTTATCTATAAGACCGTGCTCAAGAAGAAATTCAGCCCGTTGAAACCCTTTGGGAAGTTTTTGCCTTATAGTCTGCTCAATAACCCGGGGACCAGCAAAACCAATAAGAGCTCCCGGCTCTGCAATTATCACATCTCCCAAAAACGCAAAGCTTGCCGACACACCACCCATTGTCGGATGAGTCAAAACGGATATGTAAGGAATCCCTTTTTCATCAAGACGAGCAAGAGCCGCTGATGTCTTTGCCATCTGCATAAGAGATATTATCCCTTCCTGCATCCTTGCTCCTCCTGAAGAGGAGATACAGATAAAAGGTTTCCCTTCATCGGCAGCCCTTTCTATATTCCTTGTAATTTTCTCACCGACCACCGAGCCCATGCTTCCACCCATAAAATTGAAATCAAAGCAGGAAGCAAAACTTTCAATACCAGCTACCTTCCCTTTAGCATTAACCACAGCATCTTCAAGTCCTGTCTTTCTCCGGGCTAAAGCTATCCTTTCGGTATAGGACTTTATATCTGAAAATCCGAGAATATCCCTTGGCTCAAGATCAGTATCAAGCTCAGTATAAACTCCGTCGTCAAACAGATAATAAAGTCTATCTTTTGCATTCACAGAAAAATGGAACCCACATTTGGTACACACCATTAAATTCTCTTCAAGCTCCCCTTTGAAAAGCAAACTCTTACATTTATTACACTTTATCCATAATCCGGAAGGAACCGCAGACTTTTGCTCCTGTCCAGACAAAATACCTTTCCTGAACAATTTTCCAAACATATCACCTACCTTTTAAAACAGATAATCTGTGGGAGCGTATCAAGTAACTGAAGAAAAGCATCAGAAGCTATAGTATAATAAACTTTGTTCCCTTCCCTCTTTTTGTCAACTATTCCTTTGTATCTAAGTGTCCTCAAGTGCTGAGACAAAGAAGACTGAGAAATACCCAGTTCCTTCTCAAGATCAGTTACACACATAGGCTGCTCTTTGAGCTTAAAAAGTATCTTTAACCTTACCGGAGACGCAAGAGCTTTCAGACACTCGGCCCCTTCCTCAAGCCTTCCCTCATCAAGTACCTGCGATTTTGATTTTGCCATTTAATCCTCCTTTCCGAAAATAAAAAAAGCTTAATTTTAATGCGATTATCTTAAATTATAGAAGTCTTATCTGCTGTTGTCAATATATTATATGCTAAAAAACTAAAAATACATTTTTCCAATCATTAGAACCCTTTTTTATAGACAACAAAATGTGGGTTCAAAAGATTTACCCTGTTATATTTCAATGGCTCACCGGTTTCAAGCTTAACAACTTTACCTCCTGCAGCTTCCACAACTGCCTGCCCGGCAGCAGTATCCCACTCCATTGTCGGGGCAATCCTTGGATAGATATCCGCTTTCCCCTCAGCAACAGCAGTAAGCTTTAAAGAGCTTCCCTGAGAAACTGTTTTAACCTTTCCATACTTTCTCTCAACTTTCTTTATAAACCGCTCCGTTTCCGGATTTTTATGAGACCTTGAAGCGACAACAACAACTTCATCTCTATTATCAATGAAAGGCAAAGAAACAGCCACATTTGAGAGCTCCCTCCAGAAAATCTCCCCGGATGTAATATTTTCAAGAAAAGAAAAGTCTCCATTTCCCACCTTAAAAGCCCCAAAGCCCTGCCCACCGTAATAAAGAACTCCTATGGCAGGAGCATAAACAACACCAAGAACAGGAATACCTTTTTCAACAAACGCTATATTAACTGTAAACTCTCCGTTTCTTTTTATAAACTCCTTCGTTCCATCAAGCGGATCAACAATCCAGAGCTTTTTCCAGTTTTTTCTCTCTTCATAAGGGATCTCCTTTCCCTCTTCCGAAAGAACAGGAAAATCGTGAAGATGAGTAACTATTATTCTGTGAGAAACTTTATCCGCCTCAGTGAGAGGAGATTTATCCTCCTTCTCCTCCACAGTAAAATCCCTTTCATAAATCTTCATAATCGCATCACCTGCTTTTAAAGCAGTAGTAATTGCAACAAACAGTAATTCCTCCAACTTTTACCTCCTAAATATCTATTTTCACATCGTAAGGTTCAGGCTTTGGTTTTCCTATAAACCAACCCTGCCCGAGAGCAACCCCTATATCCCTCATAAGTCTATAGTCCTCTTCATCTTCTATAAACTCTGCAAGAACTCTTAATCTAAAAGGCCTTGCAGAATCAACTATCGACTTCATAATAGTTAAATCTCTTATATCTGTTTTAGCACCTTTAACAAACTCTCCATCTACCTTTAAAATATCTGCAGAGAATCTTTTTAAATAACTATAAGAAGAATATCCCGAACCGAAGTCATCTATAGCCACTTTTACATCCATATCTCTAAAAATCTGAAATATACTTTTAGCTACATTCATCTCCATAATTTTTTGAGATTCCGTTATCTCTATCACAATATCGGAAGAATCAAGACTTTTATCTTTTACAACTCTCCAAATATTATTCAATTCTTTAAAGAAATATTTCATCGAAAGATTAAAAAACAGTTTATATCCATTTCCCAAGTAAGCAGACGCTTTCTCAAAAACAATTCTATCTATTTCAGAAATCAGGCTAAAAGTACTGGCTATATCAACAACATAGTCGCCTTTTAAAAGATTGTCTCCTGAAAATATCCGCGCAAGAACCTCATACCCAAAAATTCGCCCTGTTCTTAAACTCACTATCGGTTGAAAGTACGGCTCAATTGTTCTGTTTTCTATAGCATCGACAATAACTTTCCTGGCTTTTTGAATCTCTTTAATCTGGACAGAGTAATTTCGACCAAAAACCATACAGTTTTTTCCACTATTTTTTGCACTATAGAGAGATTCCTCAGCCATTTTAAACAGGTCTTCAAGAAAAGTTTCATTTTTGCAAAAAACAGCACTTGCACTCGTCGTAAGAAAAAAAATGTCATCGGATATTTTAAAAGTTAACCGCTCAAAATACGTGTTATAAATCTCTTTAAGTCTTTTAAAAACTAACTCCTCATCCAAACCTTTTATCAAAACCCCAAAACTATCGGAACCGGTTCTACCCACCCAAAAAGTTGAAAAATATTTTTTAAAAACAGCAGAAATTTTCCTTCCGAATGCAGAGATAACCTTATTTCCGACTCCATATCCGTAAGAAAAATTAACCAATTTAAAATCATCTATATCAATAAGAAAAAGGGCAAAATCAGAACCTTTAGAAGTACGCAGCTTTTTAAGAAAATCTTCTCTTTCTAGAATGTCCGCTCCTTTCACAACTTTAAATCTTCCCTTTCCGAAAGGATATCTCTTATCTGATTCACATCCTTATCACCTCTACCGGAAAGGTTCAGAACTATAAGTTTATTGTTTAATTTTTCTCTGTTTTTCAAAAGCCATGCAACAGCATGAGAGCTCTCAAGAGCAGGAATAATTCCTTCTGTTTTTGAAAGAACTTGGAACCCTTTTACAGCATCCTCATCTGTAACAGCATCATATTTTGCCCTTCCTATCTCATGAAAGAGCGCATGTTCCGGTCCAATACCGGGATAATCAAGTCCGGCAGATACAGAGTGAGTGGGTAAAACCTGCCCATCCTCATTCTGGAGAAGGTATGATTTAGCCCCATGAAGCACACCCACCGAACCTTTACAGATACTTGCAGCATGCTTCCCCGTTTCAAGGCCAAAACCTGCTGCCTCCACTCCTATAAACTCAACGCCTTTATCTTCAACAAAGGGATAAAAAATCCCCATAGCATTACTTCCACCACCCACACAGGCAACAATCATTTCAGGCAGTCTTCCCTCTTTCTCTAAAATCTGCTCTCTGGTCTCCTTACCTATAATCGCCTGAAAATCTCTTACCATCTCCGGATATGGATGGGGACCAACAACGGAACCTATAATGTAATGAGTGGTTTCAACATTTGTAACCCAATCTCTTAAAGCTTCATTAACTGCATCTTTCAACGTTCTACTTCCGGTCTTAACAACTTCAACCTTTGCACCTAAAAGCTCCATACGGAAAACATTCAACGCCTGACGATAAACATCCTCTTCTCCCATATAAACAACACACTCCAATCCCATGAATGCACAAGCCGTCGCAGTTGCTACACCGTGTTGACCTGCTCCGGTTTCAGCAATTATTCTCTTTTTTCCCATTCTTTTGGCAAGTAGAGCCTGACCAAGAGCATTGTTTATCTTGTGAGCTCCCGTATGATTCAAATCTTCCCTTTTAAGATAAACCTTTACTCCACCACCTATAAACTCCGAAAGCCCTTTTGCAAATTGCAAAGGGGTAGGCCTTCCAACATAATCATTTAAAAGAGTATCAAACTCATTTTGAAACTCTTCATCACTTCTATATCTGTAATAATTCTCCTCAAGTTCAGAAATAGCAGCCATCAAAGTTTCGGGAACAAATTTACCGCCAAATATTTCAAATCTACCTTTAGAATCGGGATATCTATACACTGCAAATCCTCCAGAAAATATTATCAGGTTAAAAGTAAACTAATTTTATGATAAAAAAATAATTACTCAAAATAAAAAAAGCCCCTTTCGAAAGGGGCTTTTAAATGTAAAAAAAGCAAATTTAAATTATAGAATTTAGCTCTCCAATAATATGCTCCACATCTTCTCTTTTAACTTCTTTCCTTGTAGCAAAATCTTCAACTCTTCCGTTCAACCAGAAAAGATAGTTTGCCTCTTTAAAATCTTTTGAAATTTTTCCTCTCATAACTGGTCTGAAATAACCTATCGGCCTTGACCATAATGTAACATCTTCGGAATTACATCTTTCACATGAAATCTTTCTGCCTACCATTTTATGTCCACAAGTGTTACAGGTTGTTAAGAACGGGGTCTTGGTAAGATATTGAATCGGAAAATTGTCGATAATACTAAATATCAACTTTTCCTGTTGCTCAGGTGCCATCTCCTCGGCAGTAAAGAGATGAAAAATACTACCGCCTGTAGCATAACTTTGAAAGTGAGAATTCACATCTATCTGTGCCAAAAGATCCTTATCCTGAAACGGTGCCTGAAACCCGGAAGTTAAAAAAACTTTCTTTGCGGAAGGATCCCCGTTTACACAGATTTTAGGCTTAATTCTTTGTGTCTTTTCCATCTCTCATTACCTCCCAACCGGTATATCAAATATACGCTCTCCAAACTTTTCAAGAGCTCTATCTATAAATCTGTTTAACTCAGGATCAACAGAAAGCTCCTTATCTCTTTCTCCGGAAATAACATCTGCTACAGCATTCGCAAAAGAGATATCTTTTTCTGCCATCCTACAAGCTGCATTTTCCGACGGAGCATATTCAAGAGAGTAAAGAGCTTGATCTCTTTCCATAAATTCGTGAAGTTTTTTATAAAGATACTGAGCTATTCTATGAGCATACTCTTTAGCTTCATCATTAAAAAGACCACCTTCAAAACCGGCATTCACCATCCCTTCATGAACACCAACGACAGAAAAAATATTAAATAAAGATTTATCATCTTTTTGATAGAAAGATAGATAAGGGAACATATCACTCCAATGGTTTTTAAGCCACTCTCTCTTTCTTTGAAGTGACTTGGCACCAATGTCCATAACATAGTCTATCATCTCGGTTAAAAGGTCAAAGTCAGTTTTAGCAAGAAAGAGAAGCCTATTCATATTGATGGCATAAACACCTATTCCTCCAACTCCCGAACCTGAATGAAACGGATTTGAGCCTGTCACAGCTTCAACCTGAGATATATCAAAAAGCATCCTACAACAGTTTGAATAAATCATTCCTTCATCAAAAGGCTTTATGTAGGGATTTTTCTCTCTATAAACGGAATCTTTCTGAAAAGGATTGGTTTTATAGTTTTGAACATAAAAGCCACCAAAGTATTCGGATTCTTTAAGAAGCATCTTCCATGCAGAATTATCTTTATCGAAATCATCAGCTATATTAACTGTAATCAGAGGAAAGGTAAACGGATTACTATCGGCATCACCCCTCTTCATCGCTCTTATGAAAGCTTCGTTTATCCTGTCAAAACAGGCAGAAGGTATTTCCCCGTAAGTATGAGAAAGAAGTTCTCCTGCATATATAACAGGCTCTTCCCTAAGCCTTGAATTCGGTTTTGCAAAGTCAAGAGTTATATTTGAGAACGGAGAATTCCCGCTTCTAAACGGAAGATTTATGTTATATAAAAACTCTTGCCATATATTTTCTAGCTCATAATCGGTATACTTTTTCTTGCCTGTTTTATCCATATGATACAGGTACCCGGCTGCTACGGTTGAAATATCGTTAAGAGATGTTGCCCCTGAAACCTCCTGAGCTACAAGGCAGATAAGGTTCGCACACTGCATAAAAAGTGTTTCAAGTCTTTTTGGAGGGGCAGCCCTTCTTTCGTTCTTTGCATTACTCCTTAGGCCGTAAAAAGCTATGTCTTTGGAAGACAGACCTATACAGTAAGCCGAAAGTCTGTAGGTTTGATGATGGTAAGCCCATCCTTCCTCATGGTGTATCCTTACGGGGAGTCCGTCATAAACAACATCGAAAAGGTAATCTTTCATCAAATCTCCGGCAACAACATGCTCGAGAGTCGGAATTCCTCTTACAAAGTTAGCATTATTCCTTGCTATATCGTCATTACCGATAAAAAGGTCTATAAGCCTGAAGTATCTGTTCATTACGCCTCCACAGGGTAGAAAGGATTAAGCTGAAACGGAATACCCGTTTCTTTTGCAAACTTTTTTATTTCTCCTATATCCTTCTCTGTAAGGAAAGGATACTTAACTGTTCTTAATATAGTATATTGAAAATCATTTGCAATAGCAAATTCCTTAATTTTTTTTACGGATTTTTTTATTTCCTCAGCATAAAATTTGACATTTTTTCTATTTTTTTCTTTTTTCGAGAATAAAATCTCATTAAAACGTATAATTTCTTCCTCATAATATTCATTTTTTATAGGAATTTTAATATCTAAAGCAAAACCATCCGCCACTTTTTCCCCTGTCAACTGTTCTACTTTGTCCGGCAACGTCCCGTTCGTATCTATCCTAACAGAAAATCCCTCTATCTTTATGAATTCTACCCCTTCGATTAACCTCTTTTCAAGTAAAGGCTCTCCCCCTGACACTATTATAAGTTCAACTCCAAGGAGTTTTAACTTATCAAGCTTTTCTAATAGTTTTTCATAAGAAAGAAAAGTTCCCTGCCCGTCAAATGCTGCTTTATTATGACACTGAAAGCATTCAAGGTTACACAAGGGTATGTGTGTGTACAAAACCGCCGATTGAACACCGGGCTGATCTTTAAAAGTTACCGGTATGTCAACATCAAGAAATGGAGAGAGAGGCATTACGCCTCCTCTCTCAGAGTATAGGAAAGTTTTACTATATTTCTTATGGCAGGAATACTTTCTTCCCAACGACGAGTTTTAAGCCCACAATCGGGATTCACCCAGAAGTTATCTTTAGAAATAACTTTAAGAGCTCTTCCAACTATCGGCTTCATCTCATCTACGGAAGGGACATAAGGGGAATGAATATCCCATACGCCAAGTCCTATCTGTCTGTCAAAATTAACCCTTTCAAACGCCTCTATGATATCCCCTTTAGAACGGGAAGCCTCAATAGAAATCACATCAAAATCCATCGCAAGAATATACTCGATTATTTTGCCAAACTCGGAATAGCACATATGAGAATGAATCTGAGTTTCAGGTTTTGATTTAGCATGGCAAACTCTAAACGATTTAACTGCCCAATCAAAATATTCGTCCCAATTTCTCTTCTTTATCGGAGCTTTTTCTCTAAAAGCTGCTTCATCTATCTGAACGATTTTAATACCAGCCTGCTCATAATCAGTAATCTCATCTCTTATAGCAAGTCCTATCTGATATGCAACCCCGGAAACAGGAATATCCTCTCTACAATAACTCCAGGCTATGATAGTAACGGGACCCGTCAGCATCCCCTTAACAGGTTTATCGGTTAGACTCTGAGCAAAAGCTATCTCCTCAACAGTCATCGGCTCTGTTCTCTCAACATCCCCAAATATAATCGGTGGTCTGTAAGACCTTGTACCGTAGGAGATAACCCAACCATTGCCTGTGGTTGCAATTCCTTCAAGTTTTTCAGCAAAGAACTCTACCATATCACTTCTTTCAAACTCACCGTGAACAAAAACATCAACTCCAAGCTCTTCCTGAATCTTTATGGCTTTGGCTATCTCACCCTTTATAAAGGTTTTGTAATCTTCATCTGCAAGCTGACCTTTCCTGTTAAGAAGTCTAACTCTTCTAACTTCCTGTGTTTGGGGAAAACTTCCTATTGTAGTGGTAGGAAAAAGAGGCAGTTTAAGAATCTCCTGCTGAAGTTTTATTCTCTCAGCATAGGGAACAGCTTTTTCAAAATCCGCTTCCGTAAGATTTTCAACTCTACTCTTTACATTTTTTCTTACACCGAAAGCTCTATTTATTCCTTCAATCCAATTTTCAGCTTCTTTTTCGTTACCTTCCAAAATCTCTGCAATAAGTTTAAGCTCTTTAAGTTTTTCCTCGGCAAAAGCTACTTTCGCAACAAGCTCTTCAGGAAGAGTAGCACCTTTTAAACTAACCGGTAGATGAAAAAGAGGAGCAGCATTTGTTACAACAATATCAAATTTTTCAGAAAGTTTTTTTATGAGATTCGCTTTTTCAAAAAGATCCGCTCTCCAAACGTTTCTTCCATCTACAATACCTGCAAAAAGTGTTTTTCCTTTAGGCTCTATTGATTCAAGCTGAGAAAGGTTTTCTCCCCTATCGTGAACAAGGTCAACACCCACACCTGAAACAGGAAGGTCAAAGACAAATTGAAGATTATCAACACTATCATAATAGGTAAACAGATTGATTTTTGTATCAATATCTTCAAATACAGAGTAAGCGTTTTTTATAGCTTCCATCTCCTCGTCAGAAAGTTCCATAACAAACGCCGGCTCATCAAGATGAACCGAAGTGAAGCCATTAAGTTTAAAGTATTTAGCATATTTATCTGCAAGAGATTTTAAAAGAGTGGCAAACTTCCCTTCCGGAAGATTTTTAGAAAGTTTGAGAAAAGTAAAAGGTCCTATAAGATAGGCATTTTCTTTTATTCCCTCATGCTTATTCCAGGAAACGGAAAAATTCTTCTCTTTACCTTCAAAATCCGGAACAAGATAATGGTAATTCGTGTTAAGCCATTTTGTCATCTCAAGAGCGTTTTTCCCACGGCAAAGAGCAAAGTAGTCATCAAGTGTTTCCGCTTTGTAAAATCCAAAAATCAAAGAAGCATCAAAGAGGTTATCATAAAAAGTCATCTCCCCTTGAGGAAAAACATCAACATACTTTTTGTAAATCTCCTCTCTCTTCTCGTTAAGCTTTGCAATCCCACTTTTCAACTCTGTCTCTGTGAGCTTCCCGGACCAGTAACTTTCGATAAGCGTTTTAAACTCTCTCTGCTTTCCAAGTCGGGGAAAGCCATAACCATAAGTTTTAACCATGCTTCTCCTCCTGCTAAATTAAGTTTTCTTTGAAATGGAGTACCCTCTGG
>JALSLT010000080.1 GCA_026988135.1 Desulfurobacterium sp. | reverse complement strand
TATAAAAAGATTAAAACTGGAAGGTAAATTGTAGAGGTAATTTATGGAAGTATTCCTTTTATCAAAAAATATTCCTGCGATGCATATTAAAAACAACGAAATTGAAAAACACATTGCTTTTACATTTCTTATAGACGGTATATCAAGAGCTTGCTCCCATCAACTGGTAAGACACCGCCTTGCATCATATAGCCAACAATCTCAAAGATACGTATCTATGAGAAAGTTTCCCTTTATAAAACCGGATACGATAAAGGGTAAGAAGCTCATCTTTACAATAGGAAATAGCTCCTTCAATCTCGACTATAAACAGCTTATGGACATTATCGGTCAATCGTACGAATCCCTCATAGAGCAAAATACTCCTCGGGAAGATGCCCGTTTTGTACTTCCCAACAGTTGTGAAACACGAATAGTATTCACAATGAACGGAAGAGAGATTATTCGATTTCTAAAACTCAGAACTTGCAACCGAGCACAGTGGGAAATAAAAGAAATGGCAATTAAAATACTACAAAAAGTAAGAGAAGAAGCACCTGAAATTTTCAATCATATAGGCCCTGCCTGCTTCTCCGACGGTTTTTGTCCGGAAGGAAAAAAAAGCTGTGGAGAAAAAGACAAAGTAATTAAATATTTCGGCAGTCTCTAAAACAAAGGAGGCATCTTTTATGAACAGACATTTGGAAAGGATAATAAATCTTTTGAATAAACAAGATATAAGTAAGTTTGATATTTTTTACGTAAACTCCCATGGTTTCAACGTAGATGTAAAAGACGGGAAGGTGGAAAAGCTAAAAGTCCCTCTGAAAAAAGGAATAGCCATAAGGATTATAGTTGATGGTAAACTCGGATTTGCATACACAAGAGACACCACCGACGACGGAATAAGAATAGCCATGGAATGTGCCAGAGAAAATGCTGAAAACAGTGACCCGGATGAATATGAAATTTCAATGCCTTCCAAACCATCTGTAGACTTTTCCTTCGCGGATGAAAATTTTGATAGAATCCCCATAGAAAAGAAAGTGGAAATTGCGAGAGCCCTTGAAGAAAAAGTCTATTCCCTCAGTAGCAAGGTAAAAAAAGTAAGAAAAACATCCTACAGCGATTCATTAACAAAAATTTTCTACTACAATTCAAATAAACAAACATTTTCTTACGAAACAACATCCTATACATTAAGCGTAATGCTAAAAGCAGAAAAAGAAAATGATAGCCAGATGGGCTGGGATTTTGACGTTGTAAGAAAATTTTCAAGTTTAAACAGTGACCTTGTAGCCACCAGGTCCGTTGAAAACGCTGTAAGCCTCCTGGGCGCAAAACCGATAAAAACACAAAAAATCCCTGTTATAATAAAAAATACGGTTTTTGCTGAATTGATCGAAACACTTTCGGCAGGATTCCTCGGAAACAATGTATTAAGAAAAAAATCACTATTTGCTGACAGACTAAGTTTTGAAGTTGCCAGTCATGTTCTCTCCATATACGATAATCCTCTCCTCCATGACGGGATAGGTTCGAGACCTTTTGACGACGAAGGAACAGCTACAAGAAAAAAAGCGATAATAGAGCGCGGTGTCCTTAAAAACTTCCTGCTTGACATCTATTCAGCAAGAAAACTTAATCTCCCGCCAACCGGAAACGGCATCAGAATGGGTATAGGTTCTCTTCCGTCATCGGGAATAACCAATCTTGTCGTTGAACCCGGAGCGTTAACCCTTGAAAATTTAGTGCGAACTCCCGAAAAGGTTCTTGTTGTTACAGATGCTATGGGCATTCATACAATAAATCCTATATCCGGAGAATTCTCCATAGGTATAAGCGGACTTCTTATAAAAGAGGGAGAAGTTATACAACCTGTAACAGGTTGTACAATTGCCGGAAATGTAAAAAAACTTCTCAACAACATCAGTGAAGTGGGAAGAGATTCGAGATGGGTTGGAAATATTTCAAGCCCTTCTGTCCTTGTTAAAAAGCTAATGGTTGGTGGAGAATGAAAGGAAAACGAAAAGGCAGAGTAGAGTCTCTGTTAAAAAGGGAACTTTCAAACATCGTTACATTTGAAATAGACAAACCACCCGGGGTAAATTTTATTACCGTCTCGAATGTTGAAATATCAAAAGACGGAAGAAAAGCGTTCGTTTACATCTCTGCCTTAAAAAAAGAGGAAGCCATCGCTTCAATTGAAATTTTAAATAAGGCTTCCGGATATATACACGGTATCCTCGGAAGACGATTAAGAATGAAAGTTATCCCAAGACCTGAATTTAAACTCTCAATAGATACTTTAACCGGAGATGAACATTGAAACATCTAAGCAGAAGAGAAGCTGCTCAAATAATAGAAAATATGGAAGGAAATATTCTAATAACTTCCCACAAAAATCCTGATGGGGATGCCATAGGAAGTTGTCTCGGATGGTTAAATTTTCTCAGGAAACTGAAAAATAATGTTAAGGTTATACTTCACGACCAAGTTCCATATTTTTTCGATTTCCTACCGAACGTAAATAAAATTGGGAATAATCACAATATAAACGAACAGTTTGATTGGGTAATAATTTTAGACGTTTCGGAAGTAAAACGAACAGGCTTTGAATGCATTCCGGCAAAACATTCTTTAATAATAGACCATCACATAACGGCAAACCCTGATAGCAATTTTTCAATAATCGAACCGAAAATCGCAAGCACTTGTGAGCTTTCCCTGGAGATAATGAAACTTATCGGTGAAAACCTTATAGACTATACCGTAGCACTTCCGTTATATACCGGAATAGTAACAGATACAGGAAGTTTCGGATATAACTCAACTACTCCGAAAACTTTAAAAAATGCAGCATTCCTCCTTGAAAGAGACATCAATCCCTACACCGTAATAAAAAATCTATTTGAAAGAAACAGAATCACTAGAATAGAATTACTCAAAAAAGTGCTTGATACTCTTGATTTTGGACTAAACAAAAAAGTAGCACATATCACTCTTTATAAACGTTTTTTAAGTGAAACCGGTGCCGGTATAGAGGAAAGTGAAGGATTCATAACATATCCTCGCTCCATAGAAGGGGTGGAAGTAGCCGTATTTTTCAAAGAATTTGAAGAGGACAGATGGAAAGTATCTTTACGTTCTAAAGGAAAATTGAATGTTGCCAAAATAGCAAGTCTTTTTGGTGGTGGTGGCCACATAATGGCTGCCGGTTTTGAATATATAAACGGTGGAAACCTTGAAGACTTAAAAAGAGAGCTGTTTGATATTATCCTGAAATTTTCAAATCAATAATGTTTATCCCCTGTGAGAAAAACAGGTCCTGCAGGAGTTTTTATTATTTTAACTTTAACTCCGTAAATTTCGGAAAGGATATCTTCTTTTATTATCTTCTCTTTTTTTCCGGCAAGATACTTTCCGTTACCAAGAATCAGAACCTTCTCAGCAAAAGGCCACACGGAATTTAAATCATGAGTAACCATACATATTCCGAAACGATCCTTTTTATGAAGACTATTTACTATTTTTAATATTTTTCTTGCACTTTTAATATCAACTCCAGTAGTAGGCTCATCCAAAAACAGATAATGAGGTGATGAAATTAAAGCCCTTGCTATAAGAATTTTTCGCTGTTGCCCACCTGAAAGGTATTTAAAAGAAACATCTTTAAAACGTAGCAACTCCAGAGATTCAAGCCATTTCAAAGCTCTTTCCCGTTCCATATCAGTCACAGGTTTTAACTTCCCCTTTTGAGGAAATATTCCAGAAAGAACGACATCAAGGGCAGTAGCCGGAAAAATTTTAGAATAGCTCTCCATCTGGGGAACATAAGAGAGATATCTTTTCTCTTCACACGCCACATGATAAGTACAGTCAATACCGTGAATAAAGACTTTCCCCTCCAAAGGAGGAACAATACCCAGTATAGTTTTTACAAACGTTGATTTACCGGCACCGTTCGGACCGACAACTACCCAAAATTCACCTTCGTCCATAAAAAGAGAAAGCCCCTTTACAAGAGGCTCCCCGTTATATCCAACAGTTAATTTTTCTAAAGCGATTCCCCACTTATTCATAACTCTACTTTAACTGAAAGAGCTTATCAAACTGAAGAAATCCTCTATGAATATATCCTTTATCTTTCTCTGTAGAAGGGATATAAACAATTGTCGGTGTGGCACTAATTCCCTTCTTAACAAGCTGAACTTTTATATCATCATAAAACTTTTCAAGTTCCTTTCTCTCTTGCTCAGGAATTTTATCGTAGTTTTTGTTTACCTCTTCCTCATAACTTTTCCTAAATTTTCTGAAGTTTCCTTCACCCCTTGCGAAGATATGCTCCATCGCTTTTTGAGCACCCTCTTTCCTGGCAAGATATGTATAATAGACAAATCCTCTAACGGACGTTTTACCGTGAACAGGAAGAGGAACAAAAACAAGTTTTACCCCTTCTTTTAGAGCTTTTGCCACTTCTCCGAAATTCTCATAACAGAAGGGACAGTAAACATCCCATACTATATAAACAACTTTATCCCCTTTCCCGATAGTATGAGGAATATTTTCCTTCTGAAGATCATTCACTATATTTTTAAACCAAGTAATATCGGTTTTATACATCTCTTCTTTTTTCTCCGGCTCTATAGGAGCAGCAAGGGGCATTCCGTCCTTTCTCTCTCCGGTTACCTGATACACTTTAAAAGCCATTTCCTTCCCTTTCCCGCTCTTTTCAACTTCATCTGTAGAAAGCCACACATAACCGTAAATATACCGAGGGCTCTTCTTGTCCTTAAACTTAACTCTGTAAGCCCTCAAAGTTACTGTTTTGTTTGTCGGTTCAACACCGACAAGTTCAAGATTCTGACCCGCTGCATGACCAAACATCTTTTTCACAAGCTTAACATCTTCTTTTGAAGGAGATTTCACCTCCGCTTGTTTTGTCTGAGCACAAGAAAAAGAAGTTGTCGCCGCAATCGCAAGCAAAAAGTAAAGATATTTCCTCATTCTTCTCTCCTGAAACAAGAATTTTAAAGATAAAGGGGAGCTTTAAAGCTCCCCTTTATCCAATTTAATCTTTGCTTGTGCAGTTGCAAGTCGCGCAATAGGTACTCTAAACGCCGAAGGACTCACATATTGAATCCCGATTTTTTGGAAAAAGTTTATAGATCTCGGATCGCCTCCATGCTCTCCACAAACACCGGTTTTAATACCGGGTCTTGTCTTTTCTCCTTTCTCCATAGCTATTTTTATAAGCTGCCCGACTCCGTTTTCATCTATATGCATGAAAGGATCTCCTTTAAGAATCTCCTCCTCTATATACGTGCCTATAAATCTTCCGGCATCATCCCTTGAAAGGCCAAAAGCCATCTGGGTAAGGTCATTTGTTCCGAAGGAGAAATATTCGGCGTCTTCGGCAAGCTGATCGGCTATAAGTGCTGCTCTCGGTATCTCCACCATTGTTCCAACCTGATAAGGAACGTTAACTCCCGATTCAAGAAAAACATCAGCAGCAACTTTATCTATCCTTTCTCTCAAAATAACAAGCTCTCTATCATCAGCTATAAGAGGAAGCATTATCTCCGGTTTCACATCTATTCCTTCTTTTTTACACTGACACGCTGCCTCTATTATAGCCCTAGCCTGCATCTCATAGATTTCCGGATAGGCTATTCCTAACCTTGCTCCTCTCAAACCAAGCATCGGGTTAACTTCATGCAGTTCTTCCGCTCTCTGTTTAATTTCTTCGACAGAAACTCCCATCTCTTCCGCAGTTCTCTCAAATTCTTCATCTGTCTTAGGCAAAAACTCATGAAGAGGAGGATCGAGAAGCCTGATATTAACAGGGGAACCTTTCATAACTTCAAATAATGCCTTAAAATCTCCTTTTTGCATCGGAAGAAGCTTTTTAAGAGCTCTTTTTCTTTCTTCTTTCGTTTTGGCAAGAATCATCTCCCTAACAACAGGAATCCTTTCCTCATCAAAAAACATATGTTCCGTTCTACAAAGGCCTATCCCTTCCGCACCGAAGGCTCTTCCCTGAAGGGCATCTTCAGGTGTATCTGCATTTACTCTAACAGAAATAGTTCTTATCTCGTCGGCCCATTTCATAATCTCTTCAAACTCACCGGAGATATCGGCAGGTATTGTTTTAATCTCTCCATGGAAAATCTCACCGGTAGAACCGTCTATCGTGATGATATCTCCTTTTTTAACAACAGTGTCTCCCACTTTAAACTCTTGTTTGTCATAATTAACGGTTATCGTTTCCGCTCCGACTATACAGGTTTTACCCATTCCCCTAGCAACAACCGCAGCGTGTGAAGTCATACCGCCTCTCGCCGTAAGAATACCTTCCGCAGCATGCATCCCGTGAATATCTTCGGGAGATGTTTCATGCCTAACCAATATCACTCTCTTTCCTTTCTCTTTCATCTCAACAGCTTCATCAGCTGAAAAAACAACAACGCCGGACACGGCACCGGGTGCTGCAGGAAGCCCCTTTGTTATCATTCTTCCCTGCTCAACAGCTTTCTTTTTATCTTCCTCATCTATCATAGGATGTAGAAGTTGATTTATAAGAGAAGGGTCAATCCTGAGGAGTGCTTCCTCCTTTTTAATAAGTCCTTCTTTAACGAGATCGACAGCTATTTTAACAGCAGCTCTTGCCGTTCTCTTTCCTGTCCTTGTCTGAAGCATATATAGCTTACCGTTTTCTATTGTAAATTCTATATCCTGCATATCCCTGTAATGTTTCTCAAGAGTATCTCTTATTCTTTCGAGTTCTTTATAAACTTCGGGAAAATCCTCCTCTAAAGATGCCTGAGAATCGTCTGTTTTCTGCGATTTTTTAAGCGGCTGTGGAGTTCTTATACCGGCAACAACATCTTCTCCCTGGGCATTTTTCAGATACTCTCCGTAAAAATCATTTTTTCCGGTAGAAGGGTCTCTTGTAAACGCAACCCCGGTACCGGAATTATCACCCAAGTTTCCAAATACCATAGCAACAATATTTACAGCCGTTCCGTAATCTTTTGGTATCTTATTTATTTCTCTATACTTTATAGCCCTCGGATTGTTCCATGATTCAAAAACGGCTCTCACAGCCATTTCTAATTGCTTATAAGAATCCTGAGGAAAATCCTCGCCTATCTCTGCTTTTACCATCTCTTTATATCTTCTTACAATATCCTTAAAATCTTCGGCGGTAAGCTTTGTATCCTCTTTAACACCCACTTCTTCTTTCTTTTCATCAAGAATTCTTTCAAAGTTTTTATGGGGAATATCCATTACAACATTCCCGAACATCTGAATAAACCTTCTATAAGAGTCCCATGCAAATCTCTCGTTATTTGTACTTTTTGCGAGTCCCTTCACAGATTCATCATTTAAACCCAAGTTAAGAATAGTATCCATCATCCCCGGCATCGAAACGGGAGCTCCGGAACGAACAGCAACAAGAAGAGGCATCTCCTTATCGCCGAATTTCCTACCAACAATCTCTTCTATTTTCTTCATCCCTTCAAGAACTTCATCCCATAAACCTTTCGGAAACTGATGTCCGAGGTTGAAATACTCTTTACAAACTTCTGTTGTTATAGTAACACCTGGCGGAACAGGTAAGCCCAAATTTGTCATTTCGGCAAGGTTAGCACCTTTACCACCTAAAAGATTTTTCATACTTGCGGTCCCTTCAGCCTTACCATTCCCAAAAAAGTAAACTCCTTTAACCATTAGCCGCCCCCCTTTATTACCTTATCTTTCTAAAATCCGCAAAGCGGGATATAGTTTTTGAAATCTCATAAAGAATAGAAAGTCTCCTATCTTTAACTTCTTCATCTTTATCCATAATCATAAGGTTATCAAAAAAAGTATCCACTGAATTTTTAAGCTCTTTTATAACCAGAAGTGCCTTTTTATAATCTCTCTCTCTTATGAAATTCTCTATCTTTACTTTAACACGAGCGAAAGCTTCTAACAGCTGCTTTTCATACTCATTATCCGTATGCCCAACAACAATCGGTTCAAAACCTTCCGGAATTATATTCATAACTCTTCTCATCGTAGTCAAAACTTCCTCAAACTCTGAATTTCCACGTATCTCCTCTATAGCTTTTATTCGCTCCACACCATCGGCCAAATCGTTAGTTACATAAAGAACGGCATCTATAACATCTGTAGCAAATTGACCTGAAAGAAGAAATTTTAATCTCTCTTTAATAAATTCAAGAATCTCATCGGAAGTACCTTCGGATAGATTTACCCCCTGTTCTTCATAGAGTTTGAAGGAACACAGGAGAAGGTCATAAAGGTTAAGAAAAATACTCTTTTCGGTAATGATTTTAACAAGTCCTATCCCGTTTCTTCTAAGAGCGAAAGGGTCCGCAGAACCCGAAGGTTTAAAACCTACTCCTAAAAAACCAACCAGATTATCTATTTTTTCAGCTATCGAAATAGTCACACCTGTTTCTGTTTCAGGAAGTATATCTCCGGAGAATCTAGGAAGATACTGCTCAAATATAGCTTCGGCAACCTCTCTGTCTTCACCGTCAAGAAGAGCGTAATTTTTACCCATAACACCTTGAAGTTCAGTAAACTCTTTAACCATTTCCGTTACAAGGTCGGCTTTCGAAAGAAAAGCCGCTCTCTCTACCTTTTTCGTAGAACCTCCTATATATTTTGCTATCTCCGGAACCAGTAATTTCAATCTCTCAACTTTCTGAAACATACTTCCAAGCTTATCATGGAAAACAACCCCTTTCAGCTCTTCAACTCTCTCGGCAAGAGACCTTTTTCTATCCTCCCTGAAAAAAAACATCGCATCGGCAAGCCGTGCCCTTAAAACTTTTTCATACCCCTGCCTTATGAGCGCTTCATCAGGAGGCTTTATGTTTGAAACAGCAACAAAAAAATTCTTCAATTTTCCGCTTCTATCCTTAACAGAAAAATACCTCTGATGCTCCTTCATAACAGTTATCGGGACCTCTTCGGGAAGCTGCAAAAACTCCTTATTGAAAGAACCGAGAACAGGATACGGATATTCAACAAGATTAGCAATTTCCTCAAAAAGATCTTCATCTTCTGCAAGCACTCCTCCGACAGAATCGGCAAGAGTTTTCGCTCCATCTATTATAATAGTTTTCCTTCTCTCTATATCAACAATAACGAAACGGCTTTCCAATTCATCGATAAAATCATCTACAGCCGAAACATCAAAGGATTCCGGAGCTAAAAACCTATGTCCGTAAGAGTACTTATCAACTTTTACTTTATCAAGAACAAAGGAAATAACCCTTTTCCCGAACAAAGCACATATCCAATTTATAGGTCTTCCAAACTTTAAAGAACCACTACCCCACCTCATACTTTTTTTAAAAGGAATTTTTTTTATTATTTCCGGAAGTTTCTTTTCCAAAAGCTCACAAGTCTCCATTCCTTCTACAACTCTTCGAAACCCCACATAGGGACCTCTATCCGTATCTATTCTGCAAAGCTCCTCAACATCAATCTCTTTAGAGCGCGCAAAACCAAGCGCAGCCTTTGTAGGATTCCCCTTTTCATCAAATGCGGCTCTCCAGGAAGGGCCTGTTATCACTTCTTCCTTATCGTCTCCTTTGTTCGGTATCCCTGTTGCCAAAAGAATAAGTCTTCGAGGTGTCCCGAAAACCTCTACGGAATCGGCACAAAGATAAAATTCCTTAAGAAACTCCTCGAATTGCCCTTTTAAACTTCTAATGGCAGGCTCCACAAAGGATGCGGGAAGCTCTTCGGTTCCTATTTCGAAAATAAAATCTTCAGATTTCACTTGTGACAACCCCTTCCTCCTTTTTCAAATACTCCTTTGCACACATGTTCGCAAGTTTTCTAACCCTACCTATATAAGAAGCTCTCTCCGCAACGGAAATAGCACCTCTTGCATCAAGAACATTAAAAGTGT
>JALSLT010000079.1 GCA_026988135.1 Desulfurobacterium sp. | reverse complement strand
CGTCTCCCACCCCATTTAGCGGGAGTGGCGGAACTGGCAGACGCGCTGGACTTAGGATCCAGTGCCTTTGTGGCGTGAGGGTTCGACTCCCTCCTCCCGCACCACAATTTTCTATAACTGCCCTTAGATGCGGGAGTAGCTCAGTTGGCAGAGCACAACCTTGCCAAGGTTGGGGTCGCGGGTTCGAATCCCGTCTCCCGCTCCATCATGGCGGCGTAGCCAAGTGGCAAGGCAGGGGACTGCAAATCCCTTATTCGGCGGTTCAAATCCGCCCGCCGCCTCCATAAGTTTTAGACCTTTATTTTTTCTCTCTGGATTCTTTTAACGTTTATAATTCCTTTTGTGCTTTTAATCGCTTTCATAACTTTTTCAAGTTGTGTTTTATCTTTCACTTGAATTATGAAATCGAGAATTGCTTTTCCTCCGATGGTTCGTGTGTATGCACCTATAATGTTTGTTTTGGTATCTCCGATTTTTGCGGATACGGAAGCTAACATTCCAGGTTTGTCTTCGATAAATACTCTGACTTTGGCCTGATAAAGTTTATCCGATGATTTGAAATTTACATCTATGACTCTTCCCGGAGAACTTTCCTCTATTTGTTGGGCAACTATGCAGTTTTTCGTATGAACTATAATACCCTTTCCTTTTGATACTACGCCTATAACACTATCGCCCGGTAGAGGATTACAGCATTTTGCAAGATTGACGAGGATATTGTCTATTCCGTCTATGGAAATATCGGCTTCCTGTTTGCTTTTTATTATTTTTTTCTTTTTCTCTTGTTCTTCTTGAATATTTAAAAGTTTCCTGATTAATTTATCACCGTCAAGCTTTCCAAATCCGACATCTATAAGTGCGTATTCGATAGATGAGTAACCGAGGGATTTGAGCTCTTCCGAAAAACTGTTTTCATATAAAAAGGATATTCCTTTTCCTGCATATCTTCTTAGATACTTTTCAACTATGCTTTCTCCCAATTTTTTTGCTTTTTCGTTATCTTGCTTTTTAATGAAAGATTTTATTGCTGTTCTTGCTTTTGATGTTTTTACAAATTTAAGCCAATCTCTTTTTGGATTACCGGAATTTCCGGTAATTATTTCAACTTTATTTCCACTTTTGAGAGTATGATTTAATGAAACAAGTTTTCCGTTGACTTTTGCACCTATACATCTGTTCCCTATACTTGTGTGAATTGAGTATGCAAAATCAATAGGTGTTGCTCCTTTTGGAAGGGCTTTTAGATCTCCTTTAGGTGTAAAAATGTAGATATCTTCTTCATAGAGGTCACTTTTAACATTATCCATAAACTCTTTGGTATCTTTTTCCTCTTTTACCCATTCAAGGAGATTCCTAAGCCAAAGAAATCTTTCTCGTTCCAATTCCGTGAGCTTTCCTCCACCTTCTTTATATTTCCAGTGAGCAGCAATTCCCATTTCAGCTATCTGGTGCATTTCCCATGTTCGTATTTGGAACTCTATAAACTGTCCTTTTGGCCCTACTACGGTTGTATGAAGAGATTGATACATATTAGGTTTTGGAACTGCTATGTAGTCTTTTAATCTGCCAGGTACAGGTATCCATAGGCTATGAATAATTCCTGCTACTACATAACAGTTAGAAATAGTGTTTGTTATTATTCTTATTCCGGCGATATCATATATCTCTTGAAAAGGAATCCCTTTTTTCACCATTTTGTTATAAATACCGTAGATATGTTTGAATCTCCATTGAACTTCTCCTTCTATACCGTTTTCTTTCAATTTGTTTTTTACAGTGTTTATTATTTCTTTTAGATAAGGACTTATCACCTTTTTTTTCTTTTTTAGCTTTTCTTGAATCTCTTCGTATGTTTCCGGTTCAATATATTTTAGAGATAAATCTTCAAGTTCGTTTTTTACCTTATAAAGTCCAAGCCTATTGGCAAGAGGGGCATATATTGTTAACGTTTCATATGCTGTTCTTCTCTGACCTTTTAAACTTCTTCCGTCAAGTGTTCTCATATTGTGGAGTCGGTCGGAAAGTTTAACAATCAGAACTCTTATATCTTCGGATAGTGATATGAGAAGTTTTCTGAAACTTTCCGCGTTTCTTTCTTCTTTACTTGAGAATTGATACTGTTCTAGTTTTGTTACACCTGCAACGATGAAAGCTACCTCTTTTCCAAATAGTTTTTCTATATTTTCTATTGAAGTATCGGTATCTTCGACAACATCATGTAAAAGTCCGGCTATAATTGTTTGCGTATCCATTTTAAGTTCTGCGAGGATATAAGCTACTTCTGCAGGATGGGAAAAATAAGGTTCCCCTGATTTTCTAAGTTGTCCTTCATGTTTTTTTTTCGCATAATTGTATGCTTTTCTCACTGTTTCTTCATTAAAACTGTTTCTATATTTTTTTATCTTTTCTATAATTTCATTGCAACTTCTCAATTTGGCTCCTGTATTAAGTTATTATGATAAAGAATACCTAAATTTAAAAGTAAAACATAAGTTAACTGATGTAAAGGGAATTTGAAATGAAAGATGAGCGTCCTATTGGTATATTTGATTCCGGTGTTGGGGGATTGACCGTTTTAAAAGTTTTTAGAGATAGATATCCCGGGGAAAATTTCATCTATTTTGGAGATACGGCAAGAGTTCCATACGGAACAAAGTCGGAAAAAACGGTTGTAAGATATAGTATGGAAAATTCGAAGTTTTTAGAAAAGTTTGATGTTAAACTTATAGTTGTTGCGTGTAACACTTCTTCATCTATTGCGCTTGATGTTTTAAAAAGGGAGTTTAATGTTCCGGTTATAGGGGTTGTTAAGCCCGGTTCGCTTGCGGCAGTGAAAGTAACGAAAACAGGAAATGTTGGGGTTATAGGAACTGAAGCTACGGTTAAAAGTGGTTCGTATAGAAAAGAGATTCTTTTGAGAGCTCCACTTCTTAATGTTTATGAGAAACCTTGTCCTCTTTTTGTTCCTCTTATTGAGGAAGGCTGGATAGAGGATGAAATAACGATGTTGGTTGCAAAAAGGTATCTTTCTTATTTTAAAGACGGGAAAGTGGATACTCTTGTTTTAGGCTGTACTCACTATCCTCTTTTAAAGTCTGTTATAGGTAAAATTTTGGAAGGAGTTACTCTTGTGGATTCTGCGGAAGAGACTGTAAAAGAAACGGCCAAAGTGTTGAAAGGGAATTTGGATGAAGTAGGAATTGGGAAGGTTAGAGTTTTTGTGAGTGATCTTAACGAACGGTTTGAGAAAATAGCGGAAATGATTCTTGAAAATAGGATAAGCATAAAGGAGGTTTCTACTGAATAGGGGGCTATATGAAAAGAATAGTTGTAGCAAGTAAAAATAGAAATAAAATAAGGGAGATAAGTTTGGCGTTAGATAGTATGGGTATAGAGGTTTTATCTCTTGAGCAGTTTGATGTTCCTGAAGCACCGGAAACAGGTGATACATTTATTGAGAATGTTTATCAAAAATCCTATTTTTATGTAAAACTGATAGGATTACCTGTTCTATCAGATGATTCGGGACTTGTTATAGATGCTCTTGAAGGTGCCCCCGGAGTTTATTCTTCCCATTTTGCCGGTGTGGGGGCTTCAGATAAAGATAATATTAAAAGAGTAATAACTCTTCTAAATAATAAAAAGCTGAAAGAATCCGGTGCTGCTTTCAAATGTTTTATGATGTTAACTTTTCCTGATTTAAAAGGATATTGGAGTCAGGGGGAGTTGAAAGGAAAAGTTATTACAAAACCAAGAGGAGCCGGAGGTTTTGGCTATGATCCTATCTTTATTCCGGTTGGAGATTTAAGGACACTTGCGGAATATACTATTGATGAAAAGAATCGGATTAGTCATAGAGGAAGAGCGCTTAGAAAACTTGTAGGGATTTTAAAGGGGGAAGCTGATGTTTAGGGATTTATTACACTATATAATACAATTTTTAATCTGGTTTATAATAATAGGAGCTATTTTTACTTGGATTCCGCCTGTTAATAGACCAAAGTTTGCTGATAAAATAATAGAAATAACTAATGATCTTTTGGGGCCGTTGCGTAATTTTATTCCTAATTTCGGTGGAATAGACATAACACCTTTAATTGCTATAATGATTTTGCAGCTAATTGATAAAATCATTAGGAGAGGGTTTTAGATTATGAAAAAAAGTGAGTTCAAATTGAAGCCCAGAGATATAAAAGTAAAAGAGTTTTCAAAGAAAGTTTTCGGATATAACCCTGATGAGGTTGATGATTTTCTTATGGAAGTGGCTAATGAGTTTCAAAATCTCCTAACAAAAATTGAACTTCTCAAGAGTGATACTGCCGAAGCAAAAAAAGATAAAATACTTAGGGAAGTTGAGATAGAATTGAAAAAAAAGCTTCATGATATAAATGAAGAAAAGAGAAAGTTGGAAATGGAAAAAATAGATATTGAAAGGGAGATTGAAAATCTTAAGATTGTTCAACGTAAAATCTCAAATAAATTGAAATTCACCATAATAGAGATGACAAAACTTCTTGAAGGAATAAGGATAGATGATAAGCTTAATAAAGAGGGAGAGCAGTCTGACATTGGAAGTGAAAGTGCAACCGAAGGGGAGAAAAAACAGTTTAGTTAAAGTTGAAAACGGTAGGTTAAAAATAAAAGTTACACAACCACCTGAAGGTGGAAAGGCAAATAAGGCTGTTTTAAAGATTCTTTCAAAAGAGCTAAAAATTCCGGTATCTTCGTTTGAAATAATTAAAGGTATAAATAGTAGAATAAAAGTTATCCTTATAAATCATCAAAATATAGATGAAATTGAAAAAAAATTGCAAAAATTGGCTAATGGATAGAAAAAATGTTATTTTTAGGCTTGACACTAAAAAAAAGAAATAGTATTTTCGTATTTAAAGAATACTACAGCTACTAAAAAGTGTATGGAGGGAGCGGTATGACAAAGAGTGAACTTATCAGTGCAATTGCCGATAAGGCAAGTTTGAGAAAGAAGGACGCAGAAGTTGCTTTAAACGCGTTCCTTGAAGTTGTTATGGAAACTCTTAAAAAGGGCGAGAAAGTTGAAATTAGGGGTTTTGGTACTTTTCTTATGAAGGAAAGGGCGGCGAGAGTTGCAAGAAATCCTAAAACAGGAAAAGAGGTAAAAGTTCCTCCTAAGGTTGTTCCTGATTTCAAACCAGGTAAAGACTTAAAAGAATCTACAGAAAAGATTTTAAAAACAAGTAGATGTAAGAAAAAGTAAATTGTCGGGGGTTAATTCCCCCGTTACTTTAATTTTGTGATGATTTCTTGAAAAAACTTTCTGCTGCTTATTCCCGGATGTGGAATTCTGAGCTTTGCTGTTGATATTCTTAAAGTTCCGTAACTTAGAATATCTATATCTATAATTCTTGGCCCCCATCTGAAAGTTTTAAATCTGCCTGTCGATTTTTCTATAGTTTTTAATACTTTCAAAAGCAGATGTGGTGGTAAGTTTGTTTTTATAAGTATTCCTTGATTTAGAAAGTATGGTTGGTTTTTGACTCCGAAAGGTTTTGTTTCAAGAATAGTTGTTTTTTTTATTACTTGCCCTGCGAAGTAATTTATACTTCTAATTGCTCTTTTAAGATTACTTTTCCTGTTTCCGAGGTTTGTTCCAAGTGCCAAAATAACCTTAGACATTTTTTTCTTCCTTTAGTAGAGATATTAAAAGTTTTATTGCTTTTTTAGCCGCTTTTTTTCTTATTTTATTTCTTTTTTTAATAGGGTCGGAGTGTTTGTCTTTGAATATGAATCTTTGGATTTCTATTCTTTCCTTTACCGAAACTCCTATATAAACCAGTCCAACTGGCTTTTCTTCGGTTCCCCCGGTTGGTCCTGCTATTCCGGTGGTTGATATTGCACAGTTTGTATTCATAAGTTTTTTGACATTTTCAACCATCTCTTTTGCCGTTTCCTCACTTACAGCACCATATTTTAGTAAGGTTTCTGTCGATACATTTAAAACTTTCATCTTTACACTGTTATCGTATGCAACAATTCCTCCCATAAAGTATTCCGAAATTCCGGGAACATTTACTATCTGCCCTGAGATAAGTCCGCCTGTACAGCTTTCAGCTACTGACAGAGTTGCTTTTTTCTCAGTTAATAACTGTTTTAAATCAGATTCAATGCTCATAACTCCTCCTAAAATTTTGAAATTTTAGTGATATACTTTCAATATAACATAAAATTTGGAGTGTGATTATGGTTAGAATTATTTTTGTTTTGTTTCTTGTAGCGGTTTTTCTTTATATTGTTAACAGTTATAACCGTTTTCAACAGTTAAAAAACGGTGCCGAAGCGACGTTTGGTCAAATAAAAGTTGCACTTAAAAAGCGACTTGATATGATATCTCAACTTGTTGATACTGTTAAAAGTCATGCGAAGTTTGAGAAAGGGACTTTTGAGAAGATTTCCGCTTTGCGTTCCGGGGTGGCTCAGGCCGAAACACCGGATGATATTACTAATTTAGAGAATGAAACGCGAAAGTTGCTTGGTTCTATCAATGTTACTGTCGAGAATTATCCAGATTTGAAAACTTCCACAGTTGTACTTGAACTTACTCAAGCTATCCAAGATATTGAAAATGAAATATCTCGTCATAGATATACCTATAATAACATAGCACAGGAAATGAATACGAAGATAGATATATTTCCTTCAAACCTTGTAGCGTCTGTTTTCGGATTTAAAAAATTATCATATCTTGAGTTTGAAACGGAAATAGAGAAAAGACCTGATACTTCCTGGTAAAAGTGCTTATGGAGAAAAAACGTTTCTATTTTTTAGTTATTTTTTCCGCTTTTTTGGCGGTTTTCTCTTTTATGGATTTTAGAATTTTCTTTTCAAAACTTACGGCTGATTATAGCGCGGTACTTGTTTTTAATAAAACAATCTCTTTGAGTGAAAACTATACTTATAATGTTAGAAAAAATGATGTCTTTTCTATGCTTTTTAGGAATTGGAAAGCTCCTTTAACGTTTGGTGAAAAGTTGGATTTTCCGTTTATAGAGGTTGTTTCTTTTAACAGTTCTACAGGTATATCTTATCTAAAGGATTTTTCGGGAAAAGTTTTCATTAACGGAGTTAAGAATAAACCTTTTTATGAAGAGATAAAATTAGAAATACTACGGAAAGCTGAAAATAATGAGGTTGGCCTTGTAGATGGGGAAAATCCGAATTTTAAGCGTTTGAAGAAAGAAAAATACGCCTTGGATGTAAATTATAAGCTTTTTCCTCCAGTTGAGTTGGATGAAAAGTTTTCTCATATTAATTTAAAATTGGCATCGAATCACATTTTATATCCTAATGTCAAAATTTTGGTTAAAGATCCGGAGTTTCTAATTAAAGAGATTTTCGTTCATATGACCGATTTTATTGTGAAACCTGTAAAAGACGGTTATTTGGTAGAAGGTAGTTCTCCGGCGAATAAACTTATTGAATTAGAGTTTTTGACTAAACGGTTTCCTTTTAACGGATTTGTCAGAAACTTTTCTGATGTTTACGGAAAAACCGTAAAGGCAAATCGTTCTTTATATATGAAACTTGCAATTATAAAAACCGTAGATAAAGCTATTCTTTTATTTTCCCTTATTTTTCCAGGTTTTATTATATTTTTTTATAACCGATATGGTAGAGAAAAAGATTTTCCCGTTCCCGAAATTGTTAGTTTTATTCCTGATAAGAATTTGAAACCGTATGTCGTCAATATGCTTTTTATGGGTGATGTTAAAAATGGGGATGAGAACGGTTTTAAAGCTACAATATTGGATCTTTATAGAAGAGGTTTTCTAAAAATTTATCGAAATGGCGAGAAAGGTTTGATTATAGAAATTATGAAAGAGAAAAGCGGGGATAAATATGAGGATGCTGTTTTAAAGTTTCTAAAAATGAATGGAGCAGAGATTTCTAAAAAAAACATTTTTATACCGGAAAGGTTTGAAATAAAAGTAAAAAATATGGTCTCAAGAAGAGATTTAGCCTCTTTGAAATCTCTAAAGGCTGAAGTTGATTTACTGCAATCTTATACCGACGAAAGAGTTGTGGTAAATTATATGGATATGTTAGGTTACAGAATATATAAAACGTCTGTATTTATTGTTGTTGCATTGCTATTTATCTTTGTTATGTTTGCTTTTACTCAGTCCAGCCTGGTAGATGGTTCAAAAATTCTTCAACATGCGGGGATTCTATTCCTACAATTTATTTTATTTATCTTTTTGCCTTCTCAGGTTTTTGGGAGATGGAGAGGTGATAAATATCGGGAAAAGTTGATGTGGGATGGATTTAGAAACTTTCTTTCGAATTTTGCAATGATAAAAAGGTATCAACCCGAGGATATTTCTATATGGAAAGATTGGTTGACTTATGCTACTGCTCTGGGTGTGGCGGATAATGTGAAAACAGCGATGAAGCAGTTGGGTATTACTATTCCCGATATAAAAGATGTTGATGATGCTAATTTAGGGATAACGGTGGGTTTTGCTTCTGTCTATTCGGGTTATAGAAGTTTGACGGCCAGAGAAAGTGGTGGTAGAGGAGGATTTGGAGCAGGAGGAGGATTCGGAGGAGGTGGCGCCGGTGGGAGATAATCAATTTTCTATTTTGTCTATTAGGTGTCCGAGCTTCTCTTTTTTTGTTTTAAGGTAATTTATGTTATGTTCACAGAGCTCAGCTTCTATCGGAACTCTTTCTATGATTTTAAGGCCGTATCCTTCAAGGCCTATCAACTTTTTAGGATTGTTTGTTAAAAGGCGTATCTTTTTGACTCCTATATCTCTTAAAATTTGTGCGCCTATTCCAAAGTTTCTCAAATCTGCTGGAAAACCAAGTTGTAGATTTGCTTCAACCGTATCAAAACCGTGGTCCTGTAGGTTGTAAGCTTTTATTTTATTAACCAGTCCTATTCCTCTTCCTTCTTGTCTTAAATAGACTATGACCCCTTTTCCTTCTTTACTTATCATTTCCATCGCTTTTTTAAGTTGGGATTGACAATCACATTTAAGAGAGCTGAAAACATCTCCCGTTAGACATTCGGAATGGACTCTTACAAGGATGGATTCATCTTCTTTAATATTACCCATTATAAGAGCAACATGTTCTTTATTGTCTACAGTGTTTGTGTATGCGTAAATTTTCCAATTTCCGTAATGTGTAGGTAGATTTGCTTCCGCCTCCCTTTTTATAAGAGTTTCTCTTTTTATTCTGTACTCTATAAGGTCGGCAATACTTATTATTTTAAGATTGTATTTTTTAGCAAAGTTCATGAGAGACGGAAGCCTCATCATTGTTCCGTCTTCGTCCATTATTTCACAGATAACTCCGGCCGGATAAAGTTCTGAAAGTTTTGCAAGGTCAACGGCTGCTTCAGTGTGTCCGGAGCGTTTTAAAACGCCCCCTTTTTGTGCTCTTAGGGGAAATATGTGACCGGGCTTGATAAAATCTTCCGGTTTTGCTTTAGGGTCTATTACTCTTTTAATGGTTGTAGCTCTGTCATAAGCGGATATTCCGGTAGTTGTTCCGAATTTAGGATGAGCATCTATTGAAACTCCAAATGCTGTTCCTCTCGGGTCTGTGGGTTTTGGAGTCATCATTTCTATTTTAAGCTTATCAAAGCGTTCTTCGGGAAGTGAAAGGCAGATCAAACCTCTTCCGTATTTTGCCATGAAGTTAATGGCTTCCGGAGTAACCTTTTCTGCGGCCATAACAAGGTCACCTTCATTTTCTCTATTGGGATCGTCAACAACTATGACCATTTGCCCGTTTTTAAGGTCTTCTATGGCTTCTTGTACGGTATTTAGTTTAAATCTGCCCTTAACCATCTATTTTCCTCTCTTGTAGAGAACTTTATCTATTATTCCGTATTCTTTCGCTTCTTTGGCGCTCATAAAAAAGTCCCTGTCGGTATCTTTTTCGATTTTTCTGACAGATTGTCCTGTATGTTCCGATAATATCTCATTAAGCGATTTTTTTAGTTTCAGTATCTCTTTTGCATGGATTTCAATATCTTTTGCTTGTCCCTGAAAACCACCAAGCGGTTGGTGTATCATAATTCTCGAGTTGGGAAGAGCAAATCTTTTACCCTCCGCACCGGCTGCAAGCAGAACTGCTCCCATACTTGCCGCTTGTCCTAAACATATGGTACATACGTCGGGTTTTATATATTTCATTGTATCGTATATTGCAAGTCCTGAAGTTACAACTCCTCCCGGGCTGTTTATGTAAATGTATATATCTTTTTCAGGGTCTTCCGCTTCAAGGAAAAGTAGTTGGGCTATTATGAGATTTGCTATGTTGTCATCTATAGGAGTTCCGAGAAAGATTATTCTGTCTTTTAGGAGTCTTGAATAGATATCGTAAGCTCTTTCACCT
>JALSLT010000078.1 GCA_026988135.1 Desulfurobacterium sp. | reverse complement strand
TTTCCGTTATAGGTCCGACACCTGCGTGTATAATTTTTACTTTTACTTCTTCGGTCGAAAGCTCTTCGATAGATTTCCTTATCGCTTCTATGGAACCTTGCGCGTCGGCTTTAATGACTATGTTAAGTTCTTTAACTTCTCCCTCTTTGATTTGTGCGAATAGGTCGTCAAGGGACACTCTTTTTTCTTTTTCAAGGGCTGATTCTCTGGCAAGTTCCTGCCGTTTTTCAGCAATTTTTCTTGCTGTTTTTTCATCTTTGACAATATAGAATTTATCACCGGCGAGAGGTGCGGCTTCAAGACCGAGAATTTCAACGGCCATAGATGGCCCAGCTTTTTTTATCTGTTTTCCTTTGTCGTCAAGCATCGCTCTTATTTTTCCGGAATAAAGTCCAGCAACTATCGGAGCTCCGATTTCAAGAGTTCCGGATTGTATAAGTAGTGTTGCTACAGGGCCTCTCTGCTTGTCAAGTTTGGCTTCAAGGACAATTCCTTTTGCTTTTTTATTCGGGTTGGCTTTGAGTTCCATAAGTTCCGCTTGAAGGGCTATCATTTCAAGGAGCTCATCAACACCTTCTCCTGTTTTGGCGGAAACGGGAACCATGATTGCCGTTCCTCCCCAGTCTTCGGGTAGGAGTCCGTGTTGGCTGAGTTCCTGCTTAACTTTATCCGGGTTTGCTCCGGGTTTGTCTGTTTTGTTTATGGCAACTATTATCGGAACATTGGCCGCTTGTGCGTGATTTATCGCTTCAACCGTTTGTGGCATTACTCCGTCATCGGCAGCGACGACAAGGATAGCTATATCTGTTATCTGTGCTCCTCTTGCTCTCATGGCGGTAAATGCTTCATGTCCGGGAGTGTCGAGGAATGTTATTTTTTTCTTCCCTTCGGGACTTTTAATTTCAACTACGGATGCACCGATGTGTTGAGTTATTCCGCCGGCTTCTCTTTCGGCAATTTTTGTGTTTCTTATGTAATCAAGTAGTGTTGTTTTTCCGTGGTCAACGTGTCCCATTACTGTAACAACGGGAGGTCTTGATTTGAGTTCTTCCGGTTTGTCTGCGGTTTCTTCGAGTTCTTTTTCAAGGAGTTTTTCCGTTTCTTTTTTCGCTCCTTCAAGTTCTGCAACTTTCTCATATTTTTCAACAAGCTTGCTTACGGTTTCAAAATCTATTGCTTGATTTATCGTTACAAATTTTCCGAGAGATATTAGATCGGTTATCAGTTTGTTCGGATCTTCGTCCATCTTTTCCGCCAGTTCTCTGACGGAGATAATTTCCGGAACAACAACTATTTTAGCTTGCTCTTCTTCTTCTATCAATTTTTGAAGTTGTTCCTCTTCTGATAGTTCTTCAAAAGGGACTTCTTCAACAACTTCCTGCTGTTTTTTCTTTTTCTTTCTTTTTCTGGCTTTCGCTCGGTTTTTCTCTTCTATTTTCCTCATTAGCTCTTTGAAGTGCTTTTCACTCTCTTTCTCTTTCTCTTCTCGTTTCTTTTCGGCAATTATTGCTTCTTCTGTTTTCGGTTTTTCTTTGTCTCTTTGCTCTTTTGTGGAAGTAACAAGTTTCTCCAGTTGCTCTCTTGTTATTTTCTCTTCTTCTTTTGGCTTTATATTCGGTTTCGGCTTTATATTAAGAGGTTTTCTGTCTCTCTCTTTGAAAGATTGTCTTCTATCTTTTCTTTCCGGCTTTTCTTCTCTTTTTCCTACGGGGCGTCTTCTTTTTCGTCTTCTTGCGACTTCTTCAGGAGAAAGAATTCGCACATCTTTTTTTCTTCTGGTTTTCGAATCTTCTCTTTCAGGTTTCCTGTTCTCTTTTTGCGCTTCGGGTTTTTCAGGAGGAACATTTGGCTTTAGAGGGGAAAGTTTTTGTTTCTCTTCTTTAACGGGCTTTTCTTCTGTTTCTTTTTTAATATTTGCTTTAATTGCAGGCTTGGTTTCTTCTGTTGTCTGTTCCTCTTTCGTTTCCTTTATTTCTAACTTTCTAACTTTTTTCTCTTTTTTCGGTTCGATTTTTTCAGGTGGTTTGATAAATTCCTTTACAAGCATAACCTGTTTTTCGTCAAGTCCTGATTGAGCGTTTTTGACCTGAATATCAAGTTCGTTTCTAAGTTTTCCGATCAACTCTTTAGAACTCATTCCAAGTTCTTTAGCAAGCTGATATATTCTCGTTTTAGCCAAAACTGTTACCTCCAGAAATCTTTACGCCTTAAATATAAATATCTCGCCAATTATATCAACTTTTAAAAGGCGTTTTCTATATGAGTGACTGCTGTTTTTTCGTTGGAGTAATCTATTCCTATAAAATCAAATCTTACGTTTTCGTATTTTATGGTCAATTCTCCTAAGAATTTTAGTGCGGTGGTTCTTATTTTGCTCATTTTTCTCTCGGTTATTGTTTCTTCCGGAGATGTTAAAGAGTTTTTCTTTCTGAGTTTTACTTCGACGAAAATCACGGTTTTACTATTAGGGTCAAAAGCCACTATATCTATTTCTCCTGAGCAACTTCTGAAATTTCTTTTCATAATGGAGTAACCTTTCTTTAGCAGATAGCGGGAAGCTATTTTTTCTCCCTCTATTCCGCGATTTACACTCTTTAACCCGCCCAAAACTCCTCCTATGAATTGGTGAAGCCCCGTTTTCTTTAAGAAGATTTATGTGTTCTTTTGTGGGATACCCCTTGTGTTTCTTAAAATTGTATTCGGGAAACATTATATCAAGTTCTTTCATTATAAAGTCTCTTGTTACTTTGGCAATAATGCTTGCCGCAGCACAGGATATGCTTTTTTCATCCCCTTTTATGAGGTTTAATTGTTTGTCTCCGTATTCCGGGATAAATAGGGCATCTGTTATTAGGAATTGCGGTTTAATGTGGAGAGATTCCAGAGCTCTTATAGTAGCAAGTTTTGTGGCGTTAAGTATGTTGATTTCATCTATTTCGATACTGTCTGCGAATCCTATACCAATAGCTGTAGCTTCTCCAAAAATTTTAAAGAAAAATTCCATACGCTTCTTCGGTGTTAATTTTTTCGAATCTTTCTTTATGAAGGGGCTGATATTTTTGGGGAAAACAACTGCGGCAGCAACAACGGGACCTGCAAGGGGGCCCCGTCCCGCTTCATCTATACCGGCAACCGGTTTAATTTCTGACTGCCACAGTTTATTTTCATGAAATGTTATTTCTTTTTGGTCATCCACGCCTTTTTCTCTTTAATTCTGGCGGCTTTACCTCTACGTTCTCTGAGGTAGTAGAGTCTCGCTCTTCTTACGATACCTCTTTTAAGTACTTCAACTTTTTCGATAACAGTAGCGTTGAACGGAAAAATTCTTTCAATGCCGATTCCGTAAGATACTTTCCTTACGGTAAATGTTCCGTCTGTTCCGTTTCCTCTTTTTCTGATAACTACACCTTCAAAAGCCTGGATTCTTTCTTTATCACCTTCTTTTACTTTTACATAAACTTTTACCGTATCTCCAGGTCTGAAATCAGGAAGCGGGACTTTAGCGGAGTATTTATCTTTTACCGCGTTTAAAAGTTCGTCCATTCCAGCCATATCTAAAACCTCCGTATTCAATTTACCGATTAGGATAAGGTTGAAATTATATTGAAGAAAAAGGAAAAGTCAACTATGGGGAGGGAGATTTTAGGTTGCTATTTGAGTATTTTCAGTAGTTCCGGGAGAATAAAAATAATATCAACTACTCCTGCAAATCCTCCGGCAAACAGCGTGGCTGTACATGCTATATCTTTTGCATGTTTTGCGGTTAGTTTCCATTCTTTTGTTGCTGTGTCAACCGCTTTTTCTATGGAGGTGTTTATCAATTCTACTATTATAACAAAGTAGTTTATTGTGAAAATCAGGAGTTTGTTTTCTTTTAGAAGGTAAAGAGAAAGGAAGGCAAGGGAAAACCAGAGAAAAAAGTTTATTCTAAAGTGAAGGTCTATTTTTAAGGCGGCCATAAGTCCTTCAATTGCGTATCCTAATGCTTTTAGTATTCTTAAAGTTAGCTTTTTCATGATTTTTAGAGTATAGCAAATGAAAATAAATTTGAAGTATAATTCTGAGAGAGGTGTTTTATTCGGGAGGGTTTATACTTACACTACAGCTTGTAGGGATAGTGGATAATATTTTCCTGATAACTTGTGTCGTTCAGGACAACCCTTTTAGTGTCGTGTGTAGGTAGAAGAAAGTTGAAAATCAGATTTTTTGTAAGGAAAAAGAGGCGAAAATTACCGTAAATGCGGGAGTTGGTCGGAATAAGAAATAGTAGAAAAGAGTTTCTTTAAAAAACAATTGAGGAATATGTGACTAAACATTTCGGAAAAAATAAAGCTACTTCAGGGTAAAAATTTAAGTGTTAATGGAGGAGGATTTATGAAAGAAAAAAACGGTTTTATTGATGCACTTTTTGATTTTTCGTTTTCAAAGTTTATTACCCCAAAAATAGCCGGAATCTGGCTAATAGTAGTGTATTTATTCGAATCTCTCGTTGCTCTCGGTGTTCTGGTTTCATCCTTAAAGTCTGGGGGAGTCGCTTTTGTTTTCACTTTTATGCTGGTTGTTTTGATTTTACCTGTTGTTCTTATAGGAACAAGAGTTACCATTGAGGGAATGGTCTCTCTTGTAAAGATAGCTGAGGAGAGTGTAAAAATAAGGGAGATGCTTGAGAGAAAACAGAATGAAAAAGGGGGAATAAGAGATTGAGTAGTCCTAAATGGGATCCGGGAAAATATAAAAAACATTCCCAAAATCAGTATAAGTGGGCTATAGAGTTGATAGCCGGTCTGGCCATAAGTAACAAGGAAAAGCTACTTGACATTGGTTGTGGAGATGGAAAAGTAACTGCAAAACTGGCGGAAACTTTCCCTGGTGCTTCTGTTATAGGTATTGATAGTTCCAAAAAGATGATAGATTTTGCATCTAAATCATTTCCGGAAAACATATATGCAAACCTGAAATTTATGCACCTTGATGCAATGGATGTAGATAAAGTGTTTTCCGGGGAGTTTGATCTGATTTTTTCAAATGCGGCTCTTCACTGGATTATTGACCATGGAACTTTGTTGAAAAAGATATTTAAAGCGCTAAAGCCCGGCGGTAAGCTTGTTGTTCAGATGGGTGGAAAAGGTAATGCTAAAGATGTATTTGCAGTTTTAAACGGTTTAATAGAAAGTGATAATTGGAAAAACTTTTTTTCCGATTTTACTTTCCCCTACGGTTTTTATTCTCCTTGTGAATATGAACCATGGTTAAAAGAAGCGGGATTTACTATTCACACGATTGAACTAAAACCTAAACTTATGATTCATAAAAATATTGATGAGTTTAAAGGATGGATAGAAACAACCTGGTTTCCTTATATAAATCGTGTTCCCGATGAAAAGAGAGAGCTTTTCATTTCAATGATTGCAGAACGCTATACTGAAAAATTCCCTCCGAAAAAGGATGAAAGAATAGAAGTTGTTATGCAAAGACTGGAGGTTATGGCAGAAAAGCCGGAGAAATATATGGATACGGAAAGTTTTGTTAAAGATAGGGTAAGAAAGTATTACTGGAAAGACGATATTAACTGTGCTACGACCGTTTTAAAAATACTATCGGAGATTTTTCATATCGATTTGGATAGTCAATTAATAGCTTCTGCCGTAGGAATGCATGGTGCCGGTGAGTTTGGGGCACAGTGTGGCCTGGTAGAAGGAACATTGATGTTTCTTGGGATTTTCGGTAATGAAAAACGGTTAACTGACAGAGAGATTATAGCTTTATGCTATAAGTTTGCGGAAAAGTTTGAAAAGGAATTCGGCAGTCTTCTTTGCTCTACACTTCGTCCGCAAGGTTTTAAACCTGATAATCCGCCGCATCTTTGTGAAGAATTGACGGTAAAAGGGGTGCTCTTTTCCATTGATTTTATGTTTGATAATTTTGAAAACCTAAAGGAGATGGAAGTTGATATTTGAATTAAAAAATAAAGATTTTGCAATTTATGTTCTTGATAATGTTGATTATGGAACGTTGGCGATGTGTACAAAAAATATTCCGTATAGTGTTCCTATAAATTTTGTCAGAATTGGGAACCTTATCTGTTTTCACACAGGAGAATCCGGAAAGAAAATAACTTTTCTCAAAAAAAACAGCGTTGTGTCTCTTTCCGTTGTAAAAGAGTTTTCTTTAATCCCTTCCTATTTTAGTTCCGATGACAAGATAGCGTGTAAAGCCACTCAATTTTTTGCTTCTGTTATCATAGACGGAAAGATTACCTTCGTTAAAGATGTTTATGAGAAGATAAGTATCCTGGAAGGGTTTATGGATAAGTATCAGCCGGAAGGAAAATATGATCCTTTTGAAAAACATCGTGAAATGGTTGAGTTAACAACTGTTTTTACCCTAATTCCAAAAAATTTAAGCCTTAAGCTGAAATTCGGGCAGAATCTACCGGAAGAAAGATTTAAGAAAATATTGAATTATCTTGAAAATAGGGGAACCGAGAAGGATATGGAAACGATAAAGATGATGAATGAATTGAGGAAAAAGCGGTGAAAACAATAGGACTTTTGGGCGGTATGAGCTGGGAAAGTAGTTTGGAGTATTATAGGCTTATAAACCAAAATGTTAGTAAGGTTCTGGGAGGATTACATTCCGCAAAGATAATCCTTAACAGTATTGATTTCGCACCTATAGAACAGTTGCAGCATAAAGGCGATTGGGAAGAAATGGCAGTAATTCTTTCTCGAGAGGCTCAAAGCATTGAATCTGCCGGAGCTGATTTCCTTCTCATTTGCACAAATACGATGCACAAGATTGCTTCGGAAATTGAAAAATCGATAAAAATACCTTTGCTTCATATAGCGGATGCTACAGCGGAAGCACTTATACGTGAAGGTATTAAAACAGTCGGTTTATTAGGTACGGCTTTTACCATGGAGCAAGATTTCTATAAGGTTCGGTTAAGCAAAAATCATGGACTAAATGTGATTGTTCCAAATGAAAGGGACAGACAAACTGTTCACGGAGTAATTTATCAAGAGCTTTGTTTAGGGAAGATAGAAACCGCTTCAAAAATTAAATATTTGCGCATTATTGATATGCTTGCCAAGCAAGGGGCTGAGGCAGTAATTCTTGGTTGTACCGAAATCGGAATGTTAGTAAGCCAAAGTGATACCGAAGTAAAATTATTCGATACTACGGTCGTTCACGCTGAAAAAGCGGTTGAGTTAGCGCTTTCTTAGTGAATTCTTCATGGCTTAATTTATACGATTTTTCCTTGTATTTATTTGATAAAGCCGTATTTGCAGACTAAGATATCAAATAATTGGCAAGAACCGCTTGCCGGAGTGATGGAGATTGGGTAGAATCATTGTTAGCAGTCCAATGAAAAGGAGAACACAAATGGCAAAAGTATCAAAACAGCAAGCAGAAGATGCATTGAAGAACGGTGCAAAAAATGTCACGGAAGATGACCTGCAAAAGGTGCTTGACAAGCAAAAAGAGATAGAAGACAAATTCAAAGGTAACGGTCCACTTGGTCGATTTATCGAAGACATTAAACTTATGTTTGCAATTATCAAAGATTATGTTAACGGCGATTATAGAAAAATTCCATGGTGGTCTATCGCAGCCATCATTGCTGCCTTATTATATGTCCTAAACCCAATGGACTTAATTCCTGATTTCATACCAGTTATAGGCTATGTCGATGATGCTTTAGTTGTAGCAACTTGTTTGGCAATGGTTGAAACAGATTTGCACAAGTACAAAGACTGGAAAATTAAAAACTCATAAACTGCTAACAAATCGCTCTATCTGACCGCTATTCCGTTGCGCTCCATAGCGGCAGGTGAGCTTGGTCGTTAGCTTTTTTGATTCTCAATATAGAAAGGGATTGCCATGTCCAATATAAAAATCTTAATTCCCAAAATCTTCGCATATACCTTCTGTATTGTTGCTTATATATACCTTTTTTGGTGTGTAAAGACTGGCTTCCTGTATATCCGGCTTGGATGGATTTATAAACGCCTTGAACGGGATGATAATCCGATTCTCTTCTGGGTGCTTTGGATATCTGCCTTCTTTTTCTTAACAGCTGTATCTCTACATTTCTTTCGTATAAATCAATAGGGAGTTTCAATTACGAGCATGAAAATAGATCTTTGAGAGAATATTGGAAGCAAAAAGAACATATGTTTATGGCTATATTCATACATGCATCACAATAGCATCTTTTTCCATAACTTTTATATTTTTAGCAATTGTAGATTTTCGAGGAATAGGGCTGACACAAGAAGAAAATATCGGCTAACAATCCGCTGCATGGGACGGCAAACAGCTCGGCGGTATTTTTAAGCGCATTGTCCCGCAAAACGGTTGGTGGTATATTCAGGCTTCTTGCCCCGCATGTTTGTCGCCTCTGAGCCGTAGCGTTATCAAAACCATATACCGTATCCTGTCCGAGAGCGCCGAAGATTATTGAGACTTATCGCCGGGGAATTCGCATTAATCCCACTTCCCAAATCCTGCGACGGACTTTTGATTCAAGAATTCGGGTGATTTTTCACACCACAGGCGTGTTTCCAAACTTGCGGAAACGGCTGGCTGGCTCAATCCATTGATATAAAAGGGATTGCCCAACCGGACGAGCTTTGGACTTCGCCCTTTGATGCCAGAGAATCTGTGGGCAAACAGAGAATTAAGGCTAAGAAAAGAGGGAGAATCAGGCGGCTGGAGAACGGGTTTGGGAAGATGTGAAACTGGCGCAAACCCTTTGAAAACAATGGGAAATAGAAAACCCGCCGTCTCGGAGAAATTTGCGGGAGAGACTGTTTGTCTTTTTTCAAATGGTGGAGGTGGCGGGATTCGAACCCGCGTCCGGAGATGCGGTCCGGACAGCATCTACACGCTTAGCCTGTGTTTTGGCTTTTCGCTTCGGAGTTAGCCCACAGGCAGGCGCTCCGAAGCTATCCCCGTAGAGTTTCGGTTATCACCCCCGGGGAAAGGGTGGTAACCTATCTCTCCTCTCTGTCGCCTTACCTGTAGCCGGAGAGATGAGCTACAGGGGGCGTCGCCGCGTTATTAGGCAGCGAGAGCTAAATTTTCGTCGGCAATTATATACTGTACCTTTTTTACGAGGTAGGTGCCTCGGCGTGCCGCTATCCGTACCGTTGCATCCCCGTCGAAACCAGTCACCCCCATAGTTTATGAGGATGTTTATCAAATTTATAATCTATGCTACAATAAAGTTTTAGCAAATTGTGAGCTTATCTTTGCCCCAAAATCTCTTTTGCCCATTCAACGTTAAATCCCTGTTTTAGTACAAGATAAGCTTGGTTTTGTATAGAAAGCCTTGAGTGCCATAATCCAGCCTGCATAAACAGGAAGATGATTCCCATAAAAGTACCTACAGCAAGAATTGGATAAACAAATGGAGGAATTTCCCTTCCGAGTATTTGAAGTTTTATTCCGTTTCTGTTACATGATTCTTTACATTCAAGGCACATTGTGCACTCAGTATTATTAAACTCTATACTTTTATGGGGTTTCAGGCCGATTATACATTTTGAACATAGGTTGCAACTATTGCAGTTCGCTGGACATCTCCTTAAATGAGTTAAAGAGAAAAGGTTAAATATTCCATAAAACGCCCCAAGAGGGCACAGGTACTTACACCAGAATCTTGGGATTAAGAAAGACAATGCTACTATAGCCAGAATTATGGATGCTATTAAAGGTCTTCCTCCTTTGAAAAGCTCTATCCAGAACCTGAAAAGTTCAATATCGGCTGCTGCGTTTATATTTTGATTCATCATTGACATCATTTGAGGTGGAATCTGAAGAATTATGTAGATAATCCAGCCAAGAAGCAGGAATTTTATTGTTCGTAACGGATAATCGAGGAGGAAGTAAAGTGTATGGTTTTTGATTTTTTCTCCTATTTTATCGAGAGATTTTGCCAAAGGAAGTTTGTTTCGTATGGCGGTTAGAATATCTTGGAAAGTTCCGATAGGGCAGATAAAACTACAAAAAGCCTTTCCAAATAGAAGTGTGGTGAAAATAGCAGCTAACATTATTGCCATTGCTGCAGGGTGAAAAGGGTCTGTGATTCCGCTTCGAATCTGCATTATTATGTCGTAAACTCCTGAAATGGGACAGAATCCATCCATAAAATCGGGGCGAGGCTTTCCGTAGTAAACAAACATTGCAAATTTGTAGATACCGTAGAATGTAAGTATCAAGAAAGAGAATTGAATAAGCTGTCTTAATTTTTTTGTGTTCATCGCATTCTCCTGAAGAGCTGTTTTTTTCTAAGTGTAAATGTATTTTAGTTTTTTGTCAATAAATAAAAAAATAAAATGCTAAAGTGCTTTCAGGGTTGTTAATTTAAGAAAAAAATCTATCTTTAGGGGCTGGAAAAATGGGGAAGGTTTCCCGTTTCAG
>JALSLT010000077.1 GCA_026988135.1 Desulfurobacterium sp. | reverse complement strand
AGTTTTACAAATTTCTAAAAATAGACCTTATTTTAGATGAGAATGACTTGCAATTATTCTTGTTTATCTTATATTAAATGTAATCTAAAAAATAACACTTTAAGGAGGTTAACATGGAAGAGAGAAGAGGAATGCCACTTTTGGGGGATAAGTTTCCTGAGCTTGAAGTTGTTACTACACACGGAAAGATGAAGTTACCTGAAGCTTTTAAAGGAACGTGGTTTGTGCTTTTCAGCCACCCGGCTGATTTTACTCCCGTATGTACAACAGAGTTTGTTGCTTTTCAGAAAAGAATGGATGAATTTAAAAAGCTTAACTGTGAACTTATAGGACTTAGTGTTGACCAGGTGTTTTCTCACATTAAGTGGGAAGAGTGGATTGAGAAAAAACTTGATGTAAAAATTGAGTTTCCCATAATTGCAGATAACACAGGTACTGTATCAAAAGAGCTTGGCCTTATCCATCCAGGAAAGGGAAGCACAACTGTTAGAGCTGTGTTCATCGTTGACCCTGAAGGTGTTATAAGACTTATCGTTTACTATCCACAGGAATTTGGAAGAAACATAGATGAGATTTTAAGGTCTGTTAAAGGTCTTCAGGTATCTGATGCTAATGGAGTTGCCCTTCCTGCTAACTGGCCAGAAAATGAGCTTATTGGTGACAAAGTTATTATTCCTCCAGCTGCAGATGTTAAAACAGCCAAAGAAAGACTTGAGCAGGCTGAAAAAGGAGAAATTGAGTGTTTTGACTGGTGGTTATGTTGTAAAAAACTATAAATATCTATTTGTGATAGTATGGGGGAATCCTCCCCCATACTAATAATTTTTAAGAGCTGTTTTTATCTCATCTATTTCTACGGTAGCTGTTCCGAGTTTTCCTACAACTATACTTCCTGAAATGTTTGCCAGTTTTGCTGCTTCAACAGGAGAGGCTCCGCAGGACAGGGCTAAAGTGAATACGGAAATAACAGTGTCTCCTGCACCTGTTACATCGTAAACTTGTCTTGTTTTTGATCTTATGTGAAAACTTTCTTTTTCTGTTATTAGACTCATTCCTTTTTCACTTCTTGTAATAAGAGCAAAGTCAAGGTTGAACTTATCTATTAAAGTTTTACCGGCTTTCTCCGTAAGTTCGTCTGTTTCGGGGAAAACACCTGTGGCTTGATAGGTTTCTTTTATATTTGGAGTCATAGATGTAATATCTTTATAAAAACCAAAATTTCTTTCTTTCGGGTCAACCGTTACGATCATTCCGTTTTGTTTTAATAAACCTGTGATTTTGAAAAGCTCCTTTGTTATCACTCCTTTTCCGTAATCGGATATTAATATAGCATCAAAATTTTTGTAATCTTCTTTTAGTTTTCTTGCTATGGAGAGAAGAGTTTTTCTATTAAGATAGTTTTTAGATTCCCAATCGACTCTCAATAGCTGTTGAGAGCTTGCCATTATTCTTGTTTTTACTGTTGTAGGGCGACTTTCGTCTTCTATTAAAAGTTTTGTATTGATTTTTTTATTTTCAAAAATCTCTTTTAAAATTTTTCCTTTTAAGTCTTTTCCAATGACTCCAAGGATTGAAGGTTTTGCACCTAATGTTTTGAGATTTAAAGCTACGTTGGCTGCACCGCCTGCACGTACAGCGGTTTTCGTTGCTTCAACTACCGGTACCGGGGCCTCCGGGGATATTCTGTTAACTTTGCCGAATATGTATTCGTCAAGCATAACATCGCCAATTACAAGAATCTTTTTGTTCTTGAATTCTTCTATGAAGTTTTCCACCGCCAAAACTCCCGGAAAAATTTTCTATAGTTCGAATAATAACATAAAAAGAAGATGGAAGCTCCGGAAGCTAATTGATTATAAAATGGTGCGGGAGGCGGGACTTGAACCCGCACGCCCGGTAAGGGCACTGCCCCCTCAAGACAGCGCGTCTGCCGATTCCGCCACTCCCGCAGAATCTGCGTAGCAAGTAATATAGGTTTGCTATTATTCGATGTCAAGGACTATTTATCAAATTTTTAACAATAACTCTGATATCTTTTTCCGTAGGAATTTTCGGAAGATTTCCCATTAAGAATCGTTTTGCCATTGCAATGGAAACGAAGTTTCCTATATCCTGTTCTGAAACACCAAAAAAGCTGAGATTATCAGGTTTACCAAGGAATTTCAGGAAGGTTTCAATTTCTGAGAGGACGGTTTCAGTATTTTCGGTTTTTATACCAAAAACTTCTCCGATTTCAACAATCTCTTTTTCAGCTGCCAATCCGTAAAATTTCAAAACGGGAACAAGAAACATGGCGATTGCAAGGCCGTGAGGAACATCGTATATAACTCCCAAAATGTGTGCAAGTGTGTGAACAAGTCCTGCACCGGCATCGGTTATTGCCATACCTCCCAATAGACTTCCAAGCATAACTTTTTCCCTTGCTTCTATATCTTTTGGATTTCCGTAGGCTTTAGGGAGGTACTTCCGTATCAGTTTTATTCCTTCCATCGAATACAGTTTTGATATTGAAGTGGCCCTTTTTGAGACGAAAGCTTCTATGCAGTGAGTTAAAGCGTCTATGCCTGTGTTTGCCGTAATGTGTTGTGGCATACTTATGGTTAGTTCAGGGTCATTAATTGAGAGAACGGGAAAAATATAACTGCTTATTACAGGGGCTTTTTTCCATTCCACTTTGTTTGTTAGAACTGCATAGGGAGTAACTTCCGAACCTGAGCCCGAAGTGGTTGGAACAGCAACTATGGGGATTGTCGGATTGTTGAAACACTCCGGGATACCTATAAATTCTTCTATTTCTCCTTCATTTGTTAAAGCCCCAGCTACTACTTTAGATAGATCTAAAACGCTTCCTCCTCCTATGGCAATTATAAGAGTAGGGTTAACAGAAGCTATTTTCTTTTTGAACTCTTTTGCTGTTTCTACGGACGGGTCTTGTGGAACTCCGTCAAAAACTTCCACGATAGGAAGCTGCTTTTTTATATAATCAATGTATTCGTTGCGAATTGCAGATTTTCCACATACAATAGCTATACTTTGCGTATTTAACTTTAAAGATTGAATTTCCTCCCTTATTTTCAAAAATGTTTTCCTTCCAAAAACCACTTTTGTTGGTATATGGTGTTTAAAAGTTTTCATGATTTATCTCCTCTGTAAGAATGTTAATATTTCGTAACTCCCTAAGAAAACGAGAACTGTATTTGCAAGAATTACTATCTCTTTTTGGAATCTTTTAAGTTGTGGGAGGACTTTTCTGTTTCCAAAAAGCAATGCTACTAAATTCCACATTAAAAAACTTGCAACAATGATTTCCAATCCGTATAAGAATTTTATCCAAAGCGGTGTGTTTAGTGGTATCAGTTGGGTAAAGACTCCTAAAAGTATGAGAGGAAGTTTTGGATTTAGGATATTGCAAAAGAAACCTTCTCTAATGCTGTTTGAACTTTTTGAATCTTTTGCTTCAAGGTTCAAAGTGCTTTTTTTCATGTTTAGAAATCCGGAAGTCCCTATATATATAAGATAAATAGCTCCGATAATTTTCACGGTGTTGAAAAGAGTCGGGTTTTCCGAGAGTACTACTATTCCTAAAATTGCTGCCGTTGTGTGGATTGTTAACCCTAAAGAGATACCTATATTTGTTAAAATCCCCTCTTTTAGACCTTTATTTATTGTGTTTCTTAATATAAGAACGAAATCGGGCCCGGGAGTCAAAAGAAGGAGTATCCAAATTATGAAAAGGGAGATGGCGGTTTTAATCATTCTGAGTCTCTATCAGTTTTCCACATTCTCCGATGTGATTGAAAATAAAGTCCGGTCTTAGGTTTTTATCTATGGATTGTAGTATATCCGTTGTCTTGTATTTTCCAGAAAGAACGAATATTGTTTTAAAACCGATTGTTTTTTTCCCTCCGGCAAGGTCGGAAAACGGGTCGTCGCTTATCATGTAAACTCTTTTAGGGTTTTCTATCCCAAGAAGTTTGAATGCCTTTTCAAAGTACAGTTTGGATGGTTTTCCGAAAAACGTTACGGTGCGATTAGCTGCATAGGATAAACAGTGTGCAATTGCTCCGACACTTGGGCTTACTGTGCCGTCTCTGTCAAGTATAATTCGATTCATATGATATGCGAAAAGTTTAGCGTTATTTAAAGCAATAGCGGAAGTTGCTGTTTTCAATTTTTTGAAATCAACGGTTTTATCTCTTCCTACAACTACGGCATCAACGTTATAACTGCTTTTTACTTCAAAGCCGTTTTCTAAGAAAAATTCCTTTATCTTTTCCGTTCCTAAAAAAAAGAGAGATTCTACTTTTTCTCTTTTAAGTGTTTCCAATGCAATTACGGAAGGGGAGAGTACTTTCTTTTCGTTTACATTAAAACCTTTGTCTTTTAGTATTTTTACAAGTTCTAAAGGTTTTTCTGTTGAGTTGTTTGTTGCAACTATCCATGGAATTTTCAAATTATCAAGTTTTTCCGTAAATTTTAAAGCTTCCGGAATAGGAGTGTAGGATTTATCTTTAACTAAAGTTCCTTCTAAATCGAGAAGGAAACCAATATGATTCATCTGCTTCCTCCAGGTTTCAATAGTCTATAAGTTTAAGTCTCTCTTCAGGAGTTACTATCTGTGTTATTTTTATTCCGTACTGGTCTTCAACTATATAAAGTTCACCTTTTGCAACTAATTTCCCGTTTATTTTAATATCTACCGGTTCGTTAATGTGTCTGTCAAGTTCAATAATACTGTTAGGGTGAAGGTTAAGAATTTCTTCCAATTGCATATCTGTGTTTCCTATTTCAACCGATATTTCAACAGGTATATCCGCCAGGAGTTCCATTTTTTCAAGCTCAGGGCAGATGTTTTCACCTTTTGCTGTTTCCTCTTCCTCAAGCGCTTTAGACCAATCTTCCATAACATCTTGAGTTGGTTGTTTCTCTTCCGGCTTTTGTTCCTGTAAAGCTTGTTCCCATTCTTTTGCAACGTCTTCCTGTGATATTTCTTCTTTTTCTCCTTCCTGTTCTTGGATGGCCTGTTCCCATTGAGCGGCCAACTCTTCCTGGGAAGGTTCAGGTTGCTGGTTTTGATTCGTTTCCTGATTGTTCTGTTTTTCGTCCGCCATTTTCGTTCCTCTCAAAAAGCGTATCTATTATAAGTGCTGCGTATTTTTCTTTGAGTTTGCCCATTTTAGCTTTAAATTTAGGTTTGTTTTCCACATAGAAAAGTATCGGTTCACCTTTTCTTGTCGAAAGAGGAATTTCATCTCCGACATTCCAGTTTATAAGTTCTTTTACTTTTACTTTTTTCTTTTCAAGTTCAAGATGAGTTGTTAAGGTTAGGCGTTTCAATTTTTCAAGAAGCTCCCTGTCCCAAATCGGATCTTTTGTGGTAAAACCTGTTTCCGAAAAAATCATATCCTTTATAGGAAGAAACAGGTCTTGTGGGAAGCAGAAGAAGAATGGAGCTTCATATCCCTCTATATCTATATTGGATTGAACGACTATCACTTTATCGTTAGGGGATACTATCCTCGCCAGTGTAGGGTTTAGTTCTATAGCTTTAAGGTTTATGTTCACCGGATAAAAACTTTTCCATATATCTTCAAAAGACGATAGAGCAATTTCAACGAAATCGTTAATTATTCGTGTTTCAAGTCTTGTGAAATCTCTCCCTTCAACTTTAAACGGCTTTGCAGGGCCGCCGAACATAACACTTATAATTACGAAAACCAATCTTGAATCAAGGACGAAGAGGAAATTTTCTTTTAAAGGTTTCATGGAAACGATACTGTAGCTTGATGGTAGTGGAATCTTTGACATGAAGTTTTCAAACTTAGTAATGTATATTCGGTCTTTGCTAACCATAGATATTCTGGGTATAAGTCCCCTTATTCTCTCACTGAACATTTTTATCCATCTTTCAAATATGAGTTCGAGACCGGGTATATCTCCTTTCTTTATATGTTCCAGTTCAGAAAAGTCAAACAGTCTTATATCCTGTTCCCCGGTCAATTCCTCTGTTTTTTTATCCTCTCCGAGGAGGGAATCTATTTCATCTTGAGATAAAAAATCTTCAGCCACTGGACCTCCAATGCTTATAGCATTTCCTCACTTCCGCCTATATCTATTTTACCTTCTGTTGCAAGTTGTTTTACAACCATGATGATTTTTTTCCTTGCTTTTTCAACGTCAGATTTTCTGACAGGTCCCAAAGCTTCCATATCTTCCATAAGCATCTGGGCAGCTCTTTTTGACATGTTGGAAAGGAATTTGTTGGTGATTTCTTCGGGAGCTCCTTTAAGAGCAAGAATAAGATCGTTTTTATCAACAGCTTTGAGTATTTCAATAACAGCTCTGTTATCGAGTTTGAGAATATCTTCAAATTTAAACATTTTTTCTTCAATTGAATCTGCGAGGCTTTCGTTTTCGTTTCTTATGTCTTCTAATATCTCTGTTGCAAGTTCTTTCGGAAGGGCGTTAACAACTTCTGCTGCAATATCAATACCACTTAGAGTTTGTTCTTTTCCGGCTCCAACGGTAATTAGTTCTTCTTCAAGAGCTTCCGTTACAAGCTTTAATGTGTTTGTTGATATTTTTTCCAGTGTTGCGAGACGTTTAATGACTTCATCTCTTACATTTGTAACGCCAAGACGTTTCGGAAGATATTGAATGATTTCCGCAGCTTTTTGTGGTTTAAGCTGGGATAGGACAATAGCTATTATTTGAGGGTGCTCTTTTTCTATCAGTTTGGCTATAAATTTTGCATCGAGTTTTTCAAGTTCTTTAAACACCATTTTTTTGTTTTCTGAAAACATAGTACTTTCAAGAAGTTCTTTATATTTTTCTGGTGGAAGTGCTTTTTCAAGAAGTTTTCTAAGGTTATCCGGAGCAACCTTTAACGGGGCAAGTTGAGTTAATTTTCCATAAGCTTCTTCCAAAACAAGTTTAACCATATCTTTATTCACTGTTCCAAGGGAAAACATAGCTTTTACAAGTTTTTCTATTTCGTGTTCTTTTAGTTTTTTAAGAACACCTGCCGCTTCCTCTTCGGGAATAGTCAGCACGAGTATGGCGGCTTTTTGAGTTCCCGTTATTCTTTGACTTGACTTTATTTCCTGTTTTTGTTCCGTTTCTGCCATATATCACCTGTTCTTGGTAAACGAGCTCAATTTCGGATTATTATAACAGTTATTTACTGTAAATTGAAAAAAAGAGAAGTTTCTGTATTATAGTTAATGTTAAATATTTCTCGAAAATTTCCAGCAGGAGGGGTTGTTTATGCCGTTGATTGTTTCGGGAGTTGTCGGGGAGAAGCGTTTATGGAAAGAGATAAAGAAAATCGGTTTAACTAAACATGATATTGGACGAGTTTATTTTGCCAATACAGATGCCCTTGTTTATTTGAAGGATGAGTCACTATGCAAAGTGTACGAACACCTTGTGCCGGACAGAGAAACCGAGATAGAAATAAAAACGGTTCATGAGTATGTTGAGAAGTTCAAATATTTAATAGATGTCGAGCGACTTGCAGAGATGGAGTTTCAGGAGAAAGAGATAAAGAGACTTTCCGGTAGAGAAAGGGAGCTCCTGGGTCGTGCCATTCTTGATCTTAAAGGTTCTAAATCCGGAATAAAATTTCATATGCAACTTGTAAGATTTTGGAGAGATAAACCGATAGAGACTGAGATAGGTGCGGGAGATATTGTTCTTGTTAGCAGGGGAAATCCCTTAAAAAGCGATCTTCTTGCTACGGTGTTAAAAATTACTGAGAAAACGGTGCTTGTAGCCTTTGACAATAAACCTCCTCAATGGATTTTTAAAAAAGGAGTACGCCTTGATCTATATGTTAATGATATAACGTTCAAAAGGATGGAAGAGAATCTTGAAGAAGTAAGGCATACTGCCGGTAGAAAGAGAGAGATTAGAAACATTATTCTCGGATTAAAAGCCCCTCTATCCTGTAAGGAAGAATCTTTTGAACTTTTTGATAAAAGGCTTAATATTTCACAGAAAACAGCTGTTTCGAGAAGTCTTGGTTCTCAAGATTTTTACCTTATTCATGGTCCTCCAGGAACAGGTAAAACAAGTACGGTTACGGAGCTTATACTTCAGCTTGTTAAGAGAAAAAATAGAGTGCTTGCAACTGCAGATTCCAATATAGCAGCGGATAATTTGCTTCTAAATCTTTCAAAAAATAAAGACCTAAATCTTGTGAGGATAGGTCATCCTGCAAGAGTTCTTGAAGAGCTGGAAGAGTTTTCGATATTTGCACTTTTTGAAAAGCACGAGAAAAGCGGAATTATAAAGAAAGGATGGAAAAAAGTTAGAGAACTTATAGAAAAGAGAGAGCAGTTTTTGAAACCTATTCCATCTTTGAGAAGGGGAATGAGAGATGAGGAGATAATACATCTTGGCAAGAAAGGGAAGTCGTTCAGGGGAACACCTGCCAAGAAAATTAAATCGATGGCAAATTGGCTTCTGGCAAACTATGAGATAGATATAAGAATAAACTCTCTAAAAGATATGGAAAAACATCTTTTTAATGAGATTATTGCAGAGGCTGATATTGTTATATCAACAAATTCAATGGTAAAATCGGAATTTCTTGAAGGATTTGAGTTTGATGTTGCAGTTATTGATGAAGGAAGTCAGCAGGTTGAGCCGTCAACGTTAATACCTATAATGAGAGCAAAAAGGTTTTTTATCGCCGGTGATCATAAGCAACTTCCACCAACAGTAACAAGTAAAGATTCTAAAGAGCTTGAAAAAACGCTATTTGAAAGATTGATACAAGCCTATAAAAACTTTTCGTCAATGTTAACCGTTCAATACAGAATGAATGAGAAAATTATGAGCTTTCCATCCTCAGAGTTTTACGAAAGGAAACTTATTGCTGATGAAAGTGTTATAAACCATACTATTTGTGATTTTGAGCTTTCTCCACCTCCTGAGAATTACATGGATATTCTTGAGTCGTTTCAGCCTGTTGTTTTTGTTGATACATCTCAAGTTAACGCTTTTGAGTTTAAACCATCAGGAAGTACATCTTACGAGAATTATGAAGAAGCTGTCCTATGTGTAAAGTTTGCTTCAGCATTGATAAAAATGGGACTTGATAGAAAACATATAGGAGTCATTACCCCTTATTCCAATCAGGTTAAATTGATTAAAGAGCTTTTTTCCGAAAAAGATATAAAAGTCGAAGTTAACTCTGTAGATGGATTCCAGGGTAGAGAAAAGGAAGTAATAATTATCTCGTTTGTCAGGTCGAACGATACCGGAGAGTTAGGATTTCTTAAAGATATAAGAAGACTTAATGTTGCGATCACAAGGCCTAAGAGAAAACTTATAACAATTGGAAATAGCGGTACTCTTTCGACATTTTCCGTATATGAGCGTTTTATAAATTATGTTGAGGAAGAAGGAAAGTTTGTGGTTTTTGGTTGATATAGAAAGACGTATTCAACTCTATATTACCTTTATAAAATATATCCCTTGTAGTTACGGAGGAGATAATTGACAGCTAAACATGTTCTTGTCGGTTTTAGTGGTGGAGTGGATAGTTTCTATGCCTCTTATCTTTTGAAAGAACAAGGCTATGAAGTGCATCCAATTCTTTTCCGATTTTCAGGAAAAGAGAATATTAAAAAAGCGGAAATATTTGCCCAAAAGCTTGGCTTAGAGCTTACGGTTATAGATTATAGGGATTTGTTTTTAGAGAAAGTTGTAAAGCAGTTTATCAACTATTACAAGAAGGGATTAACCCCCAATCCGTGTGCACTCTGTAACAGAGAGATGAAGTTAGATAAATTACTTCAATTTTCCGAGAAGTTAGATATTCCGTTTATAGCAACCGGGCACTATGTAACTATTGGATTTTCTCAACTTTATGGAAAAAGACTTATTCATAGGGGTATCGAAAAAGGGAAAGAACAATCTTACTTCTTGTCTCTAATTTCCAACAAAATCATGGAGAAACTTATTCTTCCTTTAGGGAAATTTTTTAAAAGCGATGTGATTGATAGAGCCTCTTCTCTCGGTTACTCTTTCAAGTCTGAAAGTCAGGATATTTGTTTTATAGATGAAGATATAAATTCATTTTTAGAGAAGTATTTAAAACCGGAAAAAGGGAATTTTCTGTTAAATGACGGAACAAAAGTCGGGGAGTTTTCATCTTATTTTAAATATACGGTAGGACAACGGAAAGGATTGGGTATTTCCTACAAATATCCCCTTTATGTTACTGCTATAATTCCCGATAAGAAAATTATTATAGTTGGTCCTAAGGAAGACCTTTTAAAGGATAGTTTTTATATAAAAGATATTGTCTGGCACGTTCCTTACGGAGAAATAGATTGGTGTTCGGTGTCTGTCCAGATACGGTATCGTGGAAAAACCGCTTCCGTAAAGCGTATTGAGCTATTGAAAAATGGCGTAGTTTTTGTAAAATTACATCCGAGTTTAGATACTCCTACTCCGGGACA
>JALSLT010000076.1 GCA_026988135.1 Desulfurobacterium sp. | reverse complement strand
CTGGCTTTAAAACTTTCTCTATTAAACTTTCTTCTTTCTCTAAAAAATTAAACCTTAGCATTTTCATCACCCTTATATCTTAGACTTAATCCACAGGCCACAGCATGTTCAGTATTTTCAACTACTCCTGCAAAACTAAAAGGCTCCCCAATTTCAAGCTTTTTATTCGTATAAGTTTTCAACAGAGAAAGTAGATTTTTCTGTTTCGCACCACCACCGTAAAGAAAAACTTCTTCAACATCATACTCAAATCTATCTTTAAAATTGTCTATAGCCCATATAATCTCTGTGGCTATTTTCTTCACTATTTTGGAAATAACCTCATCAAAAGCTTTTTCATAGGACACGACATCAATATCATTACCAAATTTAAGGGTTTCGGCTTCTTGATAACTAATCAAATACTCTTTCTGCAGTTGTTCCGTAATAACGTTACTTCCAATTTCTATATTCCTTATCAAGTATGGACATCCCCCAAAACTTATAACTATCTTGGTAAACGTTGCTCCGATATCAACCAAACAAACAGGCTCTATCATTTTATCAGGATGGTTCAGGAAAAACTGATTATTTAAAGCAGCCGGCTCAATATCTATAACTTTCACTTCAAAACCGGCGTTTTCAGCCAAGGCAACATATTCCTCTAGAATATCTTTTTTTACAGCTGCAATAGCTATATCTATACGTTCTTTCGATATGGATACGGGAAGCATCTGATACTTAACAACAACTTTATCAATATCTTCCTCGGAAATTATTCCCTGAATATGTTCAAGGGCAACATCCTCTGGATTTTCCGACGGAGATGCACTAATAACGGTATAAAAGCAAAGAGCCAGAGGGACATGCATAGCTATACTTTTCTCTTTAGGAATTATAGTTTCAATAGCCTCTTTTATCTTAGAGGATAGGGAAACAAAATCGATTATTTCGGTACCGACTATATAAGATTCTTCATACTCTACTTTACCGAACCCTATCACCTTAAAAGATGCCTTACTCTCTTTCAGTTTGCAAACTTTCACCCCGGAAGTCCCTATATCAACTCCCACATATAGGGATTTTCTTCCTGTAAATATTCCTATTATATTATCTAAATTCACCATCTCTCTTCCCCAACATTAAATCTATAGACTAATGATAATAGATATTCTTATAAAAAGTCAAGTTATTAATTTCTTCAAATCGTTTAAAAAACCCGGATATGATGTTTCAATACATTTAATATCATCCATAAAAGTTTCATTTTTGCTTATAAGACCAGCTATAATAAAGGACATTGCTATCCTATGATCACCAAAAGATGAAAATTTACCGCCATTTATGACAGATTTTCCCATAATTGCCATCCCATCCGGAAATTCTTCCACATTAATTCCGAGATTTTTTAAATTAAAAACGATAGAACTTATTCTATCACTCTCTTTTACTCTCAACTCTTTAGCATCTCTTATCAAAGTTTCACCTTCACACTGAGTAGCAAGAACAGCAATAACAGGAATTTCGTCTATAAGCCGAGGTATCAGATCCCCCTCAATAGTAACTCCCCTTAAGTTTTTTGAATATTTCACCAATATATCTCCAACTTCTTCTCCCAAAAAGAATCGCCTATTTTCAATTTCACAATCAACACCCATATCTTTCATTACATCCAAAATTCCCGTTCGAGTTGGATTTAAAATAACATCTTTAAGAAAAATTTCGGAGCCCGGAACAATTGCCGCAGCAACCATAAAAAATGCAGCCGAAGAGATATCGGCAGGAATGTTTATTTCAAGATTTCCCGATAATTGCCTATTTTTACCGAGAGTTACCTCCAAGCCTTTAACATTAACATCAACACCAAAAGCCTTTAACATCCTTTCGGTATGATCTCTACTTTTGGCAGGCTCTATAACAGATACGGGTTCATCGGTATAAAGACCTGCAAGAATAACCGATGATTTAACCTGAGCACTTGCTTTAGGACTTTTATAAGTGATACCGGAAAGCCGAGGTTTACCTATTATAGTAAGAGGCGGATATCTCCCTTCCTCCCTACCGTATATCTGCGCCCCCATACTTTTTAAAGGAATAGCTATCCTATCCATCGGTCTTCTTTTTAGATATTTATCCCCTGTAAGAACGGAATAAAACGACTGTCCTGAAAGAATACCGGATATCAACCTTATAGATGTTCCCGAATTTCCCATATCAAGAATATCAAAAGGCTCATCAAGAAACTTCCCTTTACCTTTTATAACTATCACTTCACCGTTATCTTTGATATCTACACCAAGGGAAATAAACGCTTTCAAGGTATTCAAGCAATCTTCCGAACGAAGAAAATTTTTAACCGAAACAACCCCTTTATTTATTGAACCGAACATAAGCGCTCTATGAGAAACAGACTTATCCGAAGGAACTCTCAAAACACCCTTTAACGGTCCTATAGATTTAACATTAAACATAAATTTCTCCTTTTTAACGTTTTCATTAGACGAATTATACCAAGATGTATTAAAATACCGTAAACAGAAGTCCCAAAACAGTAAATAGGAGGAAAACGTGATGGTTTTAAATACGGCAGAGATAGAAAAGGAGATTGAAGGTAGTATAAAAACCCTAAATAAAAAAGTTGAAATTTTAAACGAAGGGAAAGTAAGAAATGAAATTATCGACAAACTTATCTATACGGCTATTTTCGGAAATGAACAAGCAAAAGAATATAGTAGATGGCTGATTAAAAATATAGCCTTGGAACTTGAAGCAATTCCCGCATCAATTCATGACCTTTATGAAAAAGGAATGGGAAAAGAGAAAATAGGCGAATGGTTTACTGTCCCTGCAATAAACATACGCGGTATGACCTACGATGTTATGAGAAAAATATTTGAAATAGCAATTGAAAAAGAGATGACTACCTTTATCCTAGAGATAGCCAAATCGGAAATAAGCTACACCCATCAAAGGCCGGAAGAATATGCGGTTTGTGCCCTTGCAGCTGCGGTAAAAGAAGGATACAAAGGTCCCGTGTTTATCCAGGGAGACCACTTTCAATTTAAGGCGAAAAGCTACTTTGAAAACCCGGAAGAAGAACTAAGTTCTATAAAAGAATTAACAAAGGAAGCGATAGAATCTGGTTTCTACAACATAGATATAGATCCTTCAACCCTCGTAGATTATTCAAAACCAACTTTTGAAGAACAACAGTTCCATAATTACTTAAATACGGCAAAACTAACAACTTTTATTAGAGAAATTGAACCGGAAGGAGTAACTGTATCGGTAGGAGGAGAAATAGGGCACATCGGTGGTAAAAATTCAACCCCGAAGGAGTTTGAAGCATTTATGGAAGGATATATCAAAACAGTAAAAGAATACGGAAATGAGATTCCCTATATAAGCAAAATAAGTGTTCAAACGGGAACCGAACACGGAGGAGTTCCCCTTCCTGATGGAAAAGTTGCGGAAGTAAAACTTGATTTTTCCGTGCTTGAAGAAATAGGAAAAGTAGCAAGAGAAAGATACAATATGTCAGGTGCCGTTCAACATGGAGCTTCAACCCTTCCTGACGAACTGTTTCATAAATTCCCCGAAGTAAAAGCTTCTGAAATTCATCTTGCTACCGGATTTCAAAACATAATTTACAATCATATTCCCAAAGAACTTAAAAAAGAAATATATGAATACCTAAAAGACAACTTCAGAGACGAATGGAAAGAAGGATGGACTGAAGAACAATTCATCTATAAGCTCAGAAAAAAAGGGTTTGGACCATTTAAAGAAAAGTTTTGGAATCTCCCAGCAGATATAAAAACAAAAATTTTAAATGCCCTTGAAGAAAAATTTAGATTTCTTTTTGAACAACTTAATGTTTACGGTACAAAAAAACATACCGATAAATATATAAAACTTACAAAAGTGTACCCAACAAAACCGGAACTTTAACGATAATAGGGGGATATCCCCCTATTTATTAACTCCGGTTACTTCCTTTAAAACTTCAATCTCTTCCTTTGTTAACTCTCTAAAATAACCCCGGGATAGATTCCCCAACTTTATGGGTCCTATCTTTACTCTTTTAAGCTTTAAAACAGAATGCCTGAATCTGTCAAAAAATCTTCTCACCACCCTATTTTTTCCTACATCTATCACTATTTCCAAATAAGAGTTTTTGCCGGTTTTACTTGGTTTAATATACTTTATCGAAAGTGGTTTCACAAAACCATCTTCAAGTTTAGCTCCTTTTTTCATCTTTTCAATTTCGGCAGGAGTAACATTCCCCTTAACTTTGGCAATATAAGTTTTAGGAACGTGATATCTCGGATGCATCAATTTATCTGCAAGCTCTCCATCGTTTGTCATAAAAAGTAAACCTTCCGTATTGTAATCAAGTCTCCCCACAGGAAACACTCTCACAGGATACTTTTTAAAATAATCCCTCACCGTAACTCTTTTGTCCCCTGAAACCTTTTCCATAGTGGTTAAAACTCCCTGTGGCTTATTAAACATAAGATAAACGAACTTTTTAGGAGGTCGTACCTTCTCGCCGTCAACCTTCACCGTATCTTTTTCAGGGTTAATTTCAACTGCCGGTGAATCAACCGTATTTCCGTTAACTGTAACCCTCCCCTGTTCAATCAATTCCTCTACCTTTCTCCTCGCCCCGAATCCCACATATGCTAAAAATTTATTAAGTCTCATAAAAATACCTCCAAACTTTAGATATAATTTACTTACGATGAAGAAAACAAATATTAAAGCTACTTATACAGTCAATATGCAATCGATTTACGGAAAAAGTGCAAAAACCTTATTTAGTGAATTTATAAATATAGTCGAAAAAGAGGTTCTCGCTCTAAAAAAAGAGAAACTGTCAAACAGGGTTTTTTTCAATTTTATAAACAGAAAAGAAAATCTTAAGCAGATTCAATATCTTAAAAGTAAGCTCATATCGCTCGATAAGGGAGTGGAAAACAGAAAAATTATTTTCGAAACGTTCCATAACATCTTTCGTCATTACAGATGGGCTGATGAATCGGGAGATGAAAAAGATATTGAAATAAAAGTTTGGATTTCAAACTCTCTGGACAAACTGGAACAAACGATAAAATTACTCGAGAGGAAATAGTGAAAGAGCTTAGAAATTTCTGGCCCGTACAAGAAATATTTTTTGACCCTTTGGCAGCTTGTGAAAATAAAATTCCCGAAAATTTAAATTTACACATTAAAACTTCGGTTTATGGAAAAAAACAGGATGAAAAAATATATAGGGTAACCGTTGAAATTTTTGGTTCTCTCACAAAGGGAAAACACCAATTCGGAA
>JALSLT010000075.1 GCA_026988135.1 Desulfurobacterium sp. | reverse complement strand
CTCAATCCATCAAACTGATAGATTATCTGAAAGAAGAAAAGAAGAATTAGTGAAAGAAAAAGTGGAAGAGCTTCTTTCCTTTCTACCGTTTTATCTATTAAAGTGCGGAATATTCGTAGAAAAAATAAACCTATGAAACGGGGGTTTTCCCCCGAAAATCACTAAGAAATACTTTTATGGTAATCCTGTAAGGATTTAACATCAAACATTCTCTCTCTAACGGAAAATATAGCTTTCACAACTGCCTGTGCTCCTCTTATCGTAGTGTAATAAGGAATCCTAAAATTAACCGCAAGTCTTCTTATACTCATTGCATCTTTTTTAGACTTTGTCCCGGTAGGGGTATTAATAATCATGGTTATTTCTCCGTTTTTTATCATATCGGCAATGTTAGGTCTTCTACCTTCCTGAATTTTATAAACAATAGATACAGGAACGCTGTTCTCTTTTAAAAATTTATAAGTCCCTTCTGTTGACACCAGTTCAAAACCCATATCCGTTAAAACTTTAGCAATTTCAAGTATCTTCGGTTTATCTTTATTCTTAACACTAATAAAAACTTTTCCGCTTGAAGGGTCTATAGGTAGTCTGGAACCTGCGGCAAGCTGTGCTTTGTAAAAAGCTTTCCCCAAATCTTCATCTATTCCCATAACTTCCCCGGTCGATTTCATCTCAGGTGAAAGAACAGGATCAACTTTCGGAAATCTGTTAAAGGGAAAAACAGCTTCCTTTACAGAGTAATAAGATGGCTCTGCCTCTGTTATGTTTAGCTCCTTTAAGGTTTTTCCAAGAGCAACTTTTGTGGCTATCTTTGCAAAAGGAGTACCTGTTGCTTTACTTATAAAAGGAACCGTCCTTGATGCTCTTGGATTTACTTCTATAATGTAGATTTCACTATCTTTAACAGCAAATTGAATATTAATAAGTCCTTTAACTTTTAATTCCAAAGCCAATTTTCTAGTAATATCTTTTATTTTTTCTACTATATCTTTTGAAACCGAAAATGTAGGAAAGACACAAGCACTATCACCGGAATGGATTCCCGCTTCTTCTATATGTTCCATAACACCACCGATAACAACCGACTCTCCGTCAGCAACAGCGTCAACATCAAACTCTACCGCATCTTCAAGAAATTTATCTATCAATACCGGTTTATCCTCCGATACGTCAACAGCTTCACTCATATAGTTTCTGAGCTCTTCCAGATTATCAACTATTCTCATCGCCCTCCCGCCAAGAACATAAGAAGGTCTCATAAGAACCGGAAATCCAATTTCTTTCGCAATCTCTTCCGCCTCTTTAAGGGAATGAGCTATTCCTGAAGGAGGTTGCCTCAAAGCAAGTTTATTTAAAAGTTCTCTAAAACGCTCTCTATCTTCCGCTATATCTATACTTTCCGGACTTGTCCCTATAATTTCAACTCCCTCCTTTTCAAAAGGAACAGCCAGTTTTAAAGGAGTTTGTCCACCAAATTGAACTATAACTCCCTTATGGTTTTCCTTTTTAACGATATTAAGGGCATCTTCAAAAGTAAGAGGCTCAAAAAAGAGTTTATCTGAAGTATCGTAATCCGTTGAAACAGTTTCAGGATTACAATTAATCATATGAGCTTCATAACCAAGCTCTCTTAAAGCCCATACGGAATGAACACAACAATAATCAAACTCTACTCCCTGACCTATCCTGTTCGGACCGGAACCAAAAACAGCGACCTTCTCATTATCTGAAGGGGAAACTTCACACCCAATTCCATCATAAGTTGAATAGAAGTAAGGAGTATATGCCTCAAACTCCCCGGCACAGGTATCCACTGTTTTATATAAGACGGGAATCTCTTTCTCCCTTTTCTTTCTTAACTTTTCTTCAGACACATTCCAAACTTTGGCAAGATAGTTATCGGAAAAACCCCACTTTTTGGCAAGTTTGAAAAGTTCTAAAGGAACTGTATCCAAATCATATTTTGCAAGGTCTCTCTCCAAATCCACAATCTGCTTTATATTGCATAAAAACCATTTGTCGATTTTGCACAAATTATATATTTCATCTATAGACTTGCCTCTTCTAAAACCCTCAGATAGATACCACATTCTATCAGGAGTAGGCACGGCTATCCGAGAATCAAGCTCAGAATCTGAAAGCTTTTCCACACCTTTCATAAACAAACTGTATCTCCCTATTTCAAGAGAACGAACGGCCTTTAAAAACGCCTCTTTAAAAGTCCTTCCAATAGACATTACTTCTCCAACCGACTTCATAGAGGTCGTTAATACCGGCTCAGCTTCTTTAAACTTTTCAAAGGACCATCTGGGAAATTTAACCACACAATAATCTATTGCAGGCTCAAATGATGCCGGAGTTTTCTTCGTTATATCATTCGGGAGTTCGTCAAGAGTATATCCAACAGCTAATTTTGCAGCTATCTTGGCAATTGGGAAACCGGTAGCTTTTGAAGCAAGAGAGGATGAACGGGAAACTCTCGGATTCATCTCTATCACTATAACTCTTCCGTCTTCCGGATTAATAGCAAATTGAACGTTTGACCCCCCGGTTTCAACACCTATTTCTCGTATAACTTTTATTGCAGCATCTCTTAAAAACTGATATTCCTTATCCGTTAAAGTTTGTATGGGAGCAACGGTTACGGATTCTCCGGTATGGACTCCCATCGGATCCATATTTTCAATGGAACAGATAATCACCACATTGTCATTTAAATCTCTCATCACTTCAAGTTCAAATTCTTTCCACCCAAGAACAGATTCCTCAACTAGCACTTCGGAAATTGGACTTGCATCAAGACCTTTTCTAACTATATCTTCATACTCTTCAACATTATAAGCAACACCGCCGCCCTCACCTCCTAATGTAAAAGCAGGACGAATTATGGCAGGTAAACCTATATTTTCAAGAACATCCATAGCTTCTTCCAAAGAACGAACTATAGCGCTTTTAGGCACATCAAGACCTATTTTTACCATCAGTTCCTTAAAAAGCTCTCTATCCTCTGCCTTTTTTATCGCATCGACATTGGCACCTATAAGCTCAACTCCGTATTTCTCAAGTATTCCTGCATCTTTTAGATCAACTGCAAGGTTTAATGCAGTCTGTCCACCAACGGTTGGCAAAAGAGCATCAGGTTGTTCTGTCTTAATTATTTTTTCAAGAAACTCCACTGTCAAAGGTTCAATATATGTTCTGTCGGAAATATCAGGATCTGTCATAATAGTTGCCGGATTGGAGTTAACAAGAATGACCTCATACCCCTCCTCTTTTAAGGCTTTACACGCCTGAGTACCGGAATAGTCAAACTCTGCTGCCTGTCCAATGACAATAGGACCGGAACCTATTATCATTATTTTCTTTATATCTGTTCTTTTTGGCAAGGCTTACCTCCGCTTGATAGATTCAATTTGCTATTTTAACAATAATTTAAAGATAAAACATCCAAAGAAAGCAATTTTTAAAGAAAAAAGAGAGAGCAACGCCTCCCTAATTGAGAAGCGTTGATAAATAATAATTTAAACTCCAAGAATAGATTTTATTCTCTCAATAGCATCTTCAACTTCTATATTCAAAAGTCCCACATTTGCTTCCGATTTTACAACAACCACAAGAATAGCTCTTTTTCCTGCCTTCTTTGAAAGGATGTTTTGTTTTGAACATCTTATTAAAGCATCTTCAAAGTCTCCGGCTTCTACAACTTTTGATAATCTTTCCGATGTCCCGACAACAGCGGCGGACATAGCTGCTAATTTTTCAGCACTTAAATTTCCTTTAAGCATTGTTGAAACGACAACTTGCCCATCAGGTGTTGCAACAATAGCACCCATTATATCCGCTCCGAGAGAATCGGTTAAAATTGATAAAACATCTTCAAGAAGTTCCTTTTTGCTTGCCATTTAACTCCTCCTTAATATTTGTCGCCTTCATAAAGTTTTCTCAAGGCTTCTCTTATAATCCCTCTTGCAACATCCTCTCCAGCCAAATCTTTAATGTAAGAAAGTAACATAGGAGAAGGAGCGGAAAGAAATGTTGAACGCGGTTTTTTAACAATCTCTTCTCTAAAGTTGCTTATTAGATTATCAATATTGTTTAAAGTCTCCATCGAAGCAAAAGCTGTTTTCTGTAAACCGTTGTCATATAGCATAGAATTAAGAGATGTTTTTAGAGCATCAGGGTTGATAAAGTTAATTAACCCTTCAATCCCATATTTTGCAATTATACTTGCCATAACCTGAAAGGACTGCACAAGTTGAAACTCTGTCATCTCTTTTGTCGTTTTTAATACATTTTTAGAAACCGAATAATATTCAAGGACACTTGCAAATGCAGCAGCGGTTGCAACAACACCCATGTCACCAATTGCCGATACAAGCTCGGCAGGGATAGGATAAGCTTTTTTTCCAGTATCTTCCGCAATTTTTTTCAGTCTATCAACCTGTTCTTCTTTGACTATCTGTTCCTCCAAAAGCTCATTAGTAGCTATAAAGTATTGCTTATGTTGAGGTGTACCCGGAATAGCAGCCGGGTGCATTGTTGAAAATCCGATGTCTTCCCTATCTTCCATAAAAAGAGTATTCCTTACGGCTATTTCCAAAACAAGTATTGGCATAGTACATGCAGTTGTTATTACCGCATCTTTCGCAAGATACGGAATAATGGTTTCGGCTATCTGTTTTGTAATACCACTTCTAAAAGGAGTAAACAGAACAGCAACTTCAGCCTCTTTTGCCGCCTTAATGTCATCTTTAGTTAATTTAACATCGGCTATTTCAAGTTTTGAAATAAAAGAAGAATCGATAGTATCCATATGGGGATCTGCAAGGGTTACATCGTAACCTGCCTGAGCAAATTCCATGGCCATTCGGCTTCCCCCGAACGGAGGTTCCCCACCAAGTATCTCTTGAATTTTTAGGACATCTCTATAATATGTTTGATTTCCAAAACCAAATATCGCTATTTTCATAAATCCTCCGCAAAACAATAATTTTCAACATAAATTGATTTTAACATAAAGGATTTTAAGAAAGTCTAAATCTGAAAACGGAAAAAGAATAGGTATGCCAATGCAATAAATTTATCTAACCGCTTTTAATATCTCATCTAATCCAGCTTTTCTGCTTTCTTTGTAAAGCTCTATTCCTGTTTTAAGCTTCTTGGAATCAATGTTTAGATGATTTATAAAATCCTGAGAAAGGTTTAGAATATGGGAGCCTAAAAATTGGAGGAGATTTCTCGGGTTTTCGGTATATTTTGCACTTTCAAAATCTATAAATTTTACACCTCTATTGGCAACGATTATATGGTCCTCTCCTTTTAATTCTCTATGTTCAACACCCATCTCATCAAGGAGAAAACAAGCCTCTATAATACGAAAAAGAATAGTTTTAAAATCTTCCCTTTCATAAAATTTTGCTGTAGTATAGCTTTCTCCGTC
>JALSLT010000074.1 GCA_026988135.1 Desulfurobacterium sp. | reverse complement strand
TTATGAATCCAAGCTTTACAAGGTAAGGTTCATGAACATTTTCTATCGTATCCTTATCTTCATTAAGAGATAGAGACAGGGCATTAAGTCCAACAGGCCCTCCTTTAAAGACATTTGTTATTGTTTGTAGAATTTTCCTATCCATAATATCAAGTCCGTTTTCGTCTATTCCCAATTCTCTCAAGATATGAAGGGCCTTTTCACGGTCAACAATTTTCCAGTTATGAACAACCGCATAATCTCTTACCCTTTTTAAAAGCTGATTTAAAATCCTTGGTGTTCCCCGGGAACATTTTGCAATTTCAAAAAGGGCTTCTTCACTAAGGTTTATATTAAGTTTTGATGTGTTTCTTTTTGCTATTTCTATAAGCTCTTCTACGCTGTAAAGCTCAAGACGACAGGTTATCCCAAATCTTGTTCTAAAAGGTGATGAAAGAAGATTGAGTCTTGTGGTGGCTCCTATTAGCGTAAATTTTGGAAGGTTTATGCTGAAGTTTCGTGCCTTTAAGCCCCCTCCTGAAACAATGTCTATTCTGAAGTCTTCCATAGCCGAATAGATAGTTTCTTCAATCTGTTTTGATAATCTGTGGATTTCATCGATAAACAGAATATCCCCTTCGAAGAGAGAGTTTATTAGAGCGACCAGGTCCCCTTTCTTTTCTATCAGAGGTGCCGATACAATTTTAACGTTTTTTTCCATTTCATTGGCTATTATCGATGCAAGTGTTGTTTTTCCCGTGCCGGGAGGGCCGTAAAATAGAATATGGTCAAGAGTGGCTTCCCTTCTTTTTGCAGAGGAAAGAGCAATTTCAAGGAGGCGTTTTACTTTTTTCTGACCCGTGAAATCTCTAAGCAATAGAGGTCTTAAAGGAGATCTATCTTCCAAATTTTCCTCCGGACAGTATTCCGGTCAGTTTTTTTACAATCTTTTCCAGAGGGAGATTTTCTGTTTCCAGTTTATTTAAAGCGTTTATAATTTCTTTCCTTTGGTATCCTAAATTTTCTAAAATTTCGAGAATTTCAAAATTTTTTCCTGTTTCTTCTGTTTTAAGTTTTCTGGATAGCTCGAAAATTAGTCTTTCTGATAATTTTTTTCCAAGCCCGGGGACGGTGGATAAGGTTTTTATATCTTTTGAAGATACTATCTGCTCAAGTTCTTTTTTATTGAAATGGGATAAAATATTTAAAGCTGTACGAGAACCTACCTTCGGTGTTTTGATTAGTAATTCAAACAGTTTTCGGTCTTCTTCTTTTTCAAATCCGTAAACAGTTGGAGAGCCTTCCTGAGGTAGTAATAGTTTTATAAATAGAAAAACTTTTGCACCGGGTTTAACTTTGGCAAGAAACTGGGTTGGAATGAGGATTTTTATCCCCATTCCACCGCAACTTACACCTATACCGTCAGGATACTTGAATTTTACTTCTCCTTCTATAAAATCTATCACTTAATCTTCCAGTTCGAAGAATTTTTTAATTTTATTTTCGTTTGGAGATTGAATTACTCCTCTTTCGGTGATTATTCCCGTAATGCTTTCGTGGGGGGTTACGTCAAAAGCAGGATTTTTAACCCGGGCGTTTTCCGGAGCTATTCTGCAGTCTGAGCAATGGCAGTAAACCACCTCATCCGGAGAGCGGTCTTCTATCGGGATTTCCGTTCCTGTTTTTATCGAGAAATCGAAGGTTGATGACGGAGCTGCTATGTAAAACGGTATTCCGTGTTCTTTTGCAAGAACGGAAAGATTATATGTTCCGATTTTGTTTGCGGTATCACCGTTAATAGCTATTCTATCCGCTCCTACAATCATGCAGGTTATTTCTCCTAAGGCCGTAAACCATCCTGCCATATTATCGGTTATGAGATAGTAAGGTATTCCTTCTTGCTCCAATTCCCATGCTGTTAGCCTCGCTCCTTGTAGGTATGGTCTTGTTTCGTCAACATAAACAAGTATTTCCTTTTCCATCTGGTAAGCTGCTCTTATAACGCCAAGAGCCGTTCCAAAACCTGCTGTTGCGAGAGCCCCGGTGTTGCAGTGGGTTAGGATAGTTTCTTTGTTCCCTAAAATTTCCGCCCCGTACATGCCTATTTTTTTGTTTCTATCTATATCTTGAATCTCTATGTTTTTTGCTTCTGTTTCAAGTGCAAGAAGAATGTCCTCTATGCTTGTTCCTGCATCTATGATGCTTTTCATTCTTTTTAATGCCCAGAATAGATTTACTGCTGTCGGTCTTGTAGTTGCAAGTCTGTTTATAACAAGTTCGGCAAACATTTTAAATTCGTTTATGTCTTTGGCTTTTATTGCCAGTTCTTTTGCTCCTAAGGTTACGCCGTAGGCAGCGGTAACACCTATTGCCGGTGCTCCTCTTATAACCATATCTTCTATGGCTTTGGCAACATCTTCGTAGTTTTTGCAGGTAATCCATTCTTCTTTATGGGGAAGTTTTCTCTGGTCAATAAGCATTAAGGCATTTCCTTCCCATTTGAGGGGACGGATATCTCTGATTTGCCTCATCTGTGTTCCTCCTTTTTAACAACTAAAACCGGGCATTGGGCTTTTTTTATTACGGTTTTTGTTGTACTTCCCATTTCCAAAATTCTTTCGAGGAGACCTTTTCCGTGATAGCCTATCACTATCACGTTAACTTTTTTCTCTTCCGCAGTATTAACAATTTCTTCTTTCGGATTTCCTACTGTCATTACGGTTTCCACTTCATATCCGACTTTTTCAAGTTCGTGCTTGACCTGTTGGAGTTGCTCTTGGTGTCTGTCTAAAATCGCTTTTTCTATTTCGGGTATGTGGGCGTAGATTGCTGCAACATCAAGAGCAAACGGGTCGTCAAACTGTGGGAGACTAAATTCAAGGGGATGGATAATGTGAAGAACAATTACTTTTTTAGCGTTTGCGTCTTTAAGTCTGCTTACATAGTTTTTTGCGACTTCAGCCAGGTCCGAAAAGTCTGTGGGGTAAAGTATGGTGTTAAATACTGACATCTCTCTCCTCCTTTTTAGCGGTTTCCCATAGATAATCCATCTCTTTTAGATTCATATTTTCAAGAGATTTGTTTTCTCCTTTTGCCATTTCTTCCATCCTTTTGAATCTTTTTGTGAATTTTTTATTTGTTCCGTGAAGAGCTATTGTTGGGTCAATGTTTAAAAATCTTGATAAGTTTACGATAGAAAACAGGAAGTCTCCGAGCTCTTCTTCCATTTTTGCTCTATCATTTAGTTCTATCGCTTCTTTTAATTCTTGCCATTCTTCATTAACTTTTTTAATTACGTCTTTTATTTCTGACCAGTCGAATCCGACTTTTGCCACTTTTTTTTGAAGTTTTACAGCTCTTTCTATCGGAGGCATCGATTTCGGTACGCCATCGATTATGGAGCTTCTTTTTTTTCCTTCTTCTTTTTTGAAGTTTTCCCAGTTTTTTAGGACATCATCAGCTGTTTGAATCTCTTTCCTATCTCCAAATACGTGGGGATGCCTGTGTATAAGCTTTTTAGATATTGTGTTAATTACCTCTTCTATTGTGAATTGTTTGTTTTCTCGGGCAATTTGAGAGTGAAATAGAACTTGGAGGAGTAAATCGCCCAGTTCTTCTTCCATATTTTTGTAATCTTTTTCTTTTACGGAATCTATGAATTCGTAAGTTTCTTCAAGAAGATAAGGTAAAAGAGTGTCATGAGTTTGTTCTCTATCCCAGGGACAACCGTCTTTCGATCTTAATGTTTCCATAATTTTTATTAGGTCGTCAAATTTATACATACAAACCTCCTGTTGTTGAAATTATACTATTTGACTTCTAACTTTTCCCGTGTATATTTAGCCTTTCAAATCTATAAAATTTAGGGAAGGAATGTTATGGAAATAAAAAATATTGCTGTTATTGCCCATGTTGACCATGGAAAAACCACTCTTGTTGATGGTCTTTTAAGGCAGAGTGGGACTTTGAGCGAAAGAAAAGATTTCGGTGAAAGGGTAATGGATTCCGATGATATAGAAAAGGAAAGAGGAATTACCATTCTTTCGAAAAATACCGCTATCTATTACGGAGATTACAAGATAAACATAATAGACACACCAGGTCACTCCGATTTTGGCGGAGAGGTGGAGCGAGTTTTAAAAATGGTTGATGGTGTTCTTCTTCTTGTTGATGCTCAGGAAGGGGTAATGCCTCAGACAAAATTTGTTGTTAAAAAAGCTCTTTCTCTTGGCTTAAAACCTATTGTCGTGGTTAATAAAATAGATAAACCGGCTGCTGAGCCCGATAGGGTCGTTGATGAGGTTTTTGACCTTTTTGCCAATCTCGGTGCTACTGATGACCAGCTTGATTTTCCTGTAATTTATGCTGCTGCAAGGGATGGTTATGCTAAGTATAATCTCGATGAGGAAAATACCGATTTAAAACCGCTTTTTGAAACTATAGTTTCTCAAGTTCCTTCTCCTTCGGGAAGTTCGGACAATCCTCTCCAAATGCAGGCTTTTACCCTTGATTACGACAATTATGTCGGAAGGATTGCAATAGCTAGAATTTTTAACGGAAAAGTTAAAAAAGGACAGAACGTTTTACTTGTTAAGAAAATTGGTGAGACAGTAAACGGAAAAATCACAAAGCTTATAGGCTTTAAAGGGCTTGATAGAGTTGAAATAGATGAAGCTTTTTCTGGGGATATTATTGCTTTTGCAGGGTTTGAAACTATTGATATTGGAGATACGGTGGCTGATGTTGAGCATCCTGAACCGTTGGAACCTCTACATATAGAAGAACCTACGTTGAGTGTGTATTTAAGTGTGAACGATTCTCCTCTTGCCGGGACTGAAGGAAAGCATGTTACGGCTACAAAGTTGAAGGATAGACTTGTAAAAGAAGCCAGAACGAATATAGCTATGCGTTTTGAGGAAATAGGCGAAGGTAAATTCAGGGTATCGGGAAGAGGTGAGCTGCAGATTTCTATCCTTGCCGAAAATCTTAGAAGAGAGGGCTACGAATTTTCAATAAGCAGACCTCAAGTAATAGTAAAAGAGGAGAGCGGAAAACATCTTGAGCCATTCGAACTTCTTGTTGTTGATGTTCCTGATGATTTTGTAGGTACAGTAATAGAGAAGTTGGGAAAACGTAAAGCTGAAATGGTTACTATGATGCCTATGGGTAACGGTAGAACAAGGGTTGAGTTTGAAATTCCCTCAAGAGGGCTTATAGGCTATAGAAGTGAGTTTTTAACAGACACCAAAGGTGAAGGTATAATGAATAGTTCTTTCTTGGAGTACAGGGAATTTTCCGGGCAACCTTACAGAAGAATGAACGGTGCTATGGTTTCCATGGCAAACGGGGAAAATGCCGGTTATGCTCTCTATAACCTTCAGGAAAGAGGAAAGCTATTTGTTAAACCAGGAGATAAAGTTTATACCGGAATGATTATAGGGGAGCATAGTAGAAGCGGAGATATAGATGTTAATCCTATAAAAGGGAAAAAACTTACAAACGTTCGTGCTTCAGGTAGCGATGATGCGATAAAACTTGTTCCTCCTGTTGAGATGACTTTGGAAAAAGCTCTTGAGTGGATAGAGGAAGATGAGCTTGTAGAGGTAACTCCTGAAAATATCAGAATAAGAAAGAGATATCTTGATATAAGTGAAAGAAAAAGGATGGCTAAGAAGCAGGGTTAAAGAATGGAACAGAAGTTGGTGAATAGAATTGGATGGTTTGCGTCTTTAATGGCAACGACTATGTATGTTTCCTATATAGATCAGATAAAGCTGAACCTTTCTGACCGGAAAGGTTCAGTGGTCCTTCCTGCTGTTACCGTTATAAATTGTATTTCATGGATACTTTATGCTTTCCTAAAAGAGAAAAAAGATTGGCCGATTATAGTTTGTAATTTACCAGGTGTTTTTCTCGGGGCGATAACTTTTTTTACAGCTAATTTTTAAGGTTTTTCATCTCTTTCAAATATTTACTGTATTCCAATTCTTCAAGTTTTTTAGCTTTTTCTTCAACCTGATTTTTCATTGATTCTTTATACTGTTTAATCTTTTCTCTTATTTCGGAATATTTGTTCCCAAGTATCTGAATTGCAAGAAGGCCTGCATTTTTTGCGTTGTTTATAGCTACAGTTGCAACGGGAACTCCACCGGGCATTTGAACAATTGATAGTAAAGAATCAAGGCCGTTTAATGAAGAAGTTTTAACAGGTACTCCGATTACAGGAACAGGTGTTATGGAAGCTATCATTCCCGGTAGATGTGCTGCTCCGCCGGCCCCCGCTATTATAATTTCAAGTCCTCTTTTTTCGGCACTTTTTGCGTACTCAAACAACTTTTCCGGAGTTCTGTGGGCCGACACTATTGTTAATTCATATTTAACTTCAAACTCGTCAAGTATTTTTGCTGCTTCTTTCATTACCGGAAGGTCAGAGTCACTACCCATAATTATTCCCACTAAAGGTTTGTTCATATTTTCTCTTCTCCTTTAATTTTAATGGCTTTTTTAGCTTTGTTCGCTTTCTCAATTGCACTTTTAAGATTTTTATCAACAACGGTTATGTGTCCCATTTTTCTAAAAGGTTTTGTTTCTTTTTTGCAGTATAAGTGAAAAGAAACACCGGGGATGGATAGAATTTCATCAAGCCCTTCTATTACTGGTTTTCCTTTATATCCGGGTTCTCCAAGTATATTTATCATTACTGCTGGTATTATTTGTTCCGTTGAACCGAGTGGTAAGCTTGCTATTGCCCTTATGTGTTGTTCAAACTGAGAAGTTAAACACGCTTCGATTGTGTGGTGTCCTGAGTTATGTGGACGCGGTGCTACTTCGTTAACTAGGATTTCCCCGTCTTTTGTTAAAAACATTTCAATGGCAAAAATACCAACGCCATTAAGGATTTCAACTGTCTCAATGGCTATTTTTTTAGCCGTTTCGTCTATTTTCTCGTCTATTCTTGCAGGGGAAACTACCGTATCACAGATATTTACCCTTTCATCAAACACCATTTCCACAACAGGGTAGATTTTCACCTCTCCCTTAATATTTCTTGCTACAAGGACAGCAAGCTCCTTCTCAAGGTTAACGAATTTTTCTATGAAAGTTTCTCCATCTATTGCGTTAGATATATATTCTTCCGATTTAAGAACAAAAACACCTCTACCATCGTAGCCACCTTTTCGGGCTTTTTGAACTACGGGGAAACCAAAGCTTTTTAAATCTTCCTCCGATTCAACTTTTTTGAAATCCGGAACCGGGATTCCCTTTTCTGCAAGAGTCTTTTTTTGAACATATTTATCCTGAATTGTCTCAAGGGTTTCTGGAGATGGGAAAATCTTGTATCCTCTGTTTTTGAACTCTTTAAACACTTTTGTGTCCACATTCTCAAGGTCATAGGTAGTTACATCGCTACTTTCAATGAGTTCTTTTAATTTTTTTTCATTGTAAAAATCTCCGACTATCTCTCTGTCCGCCACCTGTCCCGCGGGAGATTCGGAAGTAGGGTCAAGGACAGTTACATAAAATCCCATCTTTTTTGCTTCCTGTGCCATCATTTTTCCAAGTTGACCGCCGCCGACTATTCCGATTTTTGTTAACGGATATGAAAAATTTTTCATTATTAGTGCCTCCGAAACTTTGGCTTCAGGGAATTATATCAGAAATCTCTTTTCTGATATAATTTTCGGATTATCTATAAACAGTTTGTTTATTAAAACGATTTATAATATTTTAGAAAGTTATTTGATAAATATGTTATCTTACCTCAATAGATAGATCATCGTTTTCATATCCGAAAATAATTATGATATTTTCACAAAACTTAACAATACTGTTAGCGCTAAGATTAGTCTCTATATAAAATGCCGATTAGGAACCTTTTTCTATATTTTCATTCTCTATTTGGATATTTTGAATTTTTGAAAATTCTCTCTATATCCGGTGCTATTCTATCAAATAAAATTTCCTATATGAAAAACAGTAGGGAAGAGAATGAAAAATTGCTTGCTATTTGTTGTATATGGAAATAGATATTTTAAATATTTTAAAATCTTAACAAATTTGTGATAAATTAAAGTAGAACCGTTTTTAAGGGGATTATATGGTCTATTATCCTTGTATCGTTCTTGATATAGCTTATAGGCCGTTTACGGTTTTTTCCCATATTAAGGCTTTTGTTCTTATCTATTCGGGAAAAGCAGAGATGATAGAAAGTTATCGGGAAAGAAGTATCAGGACTATTGATAGAGAAATTCTTGCGCCTCTTGTAATAAGAGTAGCTTTTTTGTCCAAACGGTGGGGGAAGGTTGCTCCTTCTCGCAGGGCGATATTTTTAAGGGATAATTTTACCTGTGCTTATTGCGGTAAATTGGTTAGGGATAGTGAAGTTACGATAGACCATATAGTTCCTAAAAGTAGAGGTGGAACATTTAGCTGGGGAAATCTTATAACTGCGTGTGATAGGTGTAATCAAAAGAAGGGAGATAAGCTTCCCGAAGAAGCAGGAATGCCTTTACTGTTTGAGCCTTATAAGCCGACAAAGTTTGAAGTGGAACTTAAAAGGTGGAGGTTGAATTCAGAATTTGAGACGGTTCTTGAGGTGTTTTATCCTCAATTTAAAAAACTTATCAATAAGTAAGTTTGTTCAGAAATTGTTCAAGTATTACCGCTGCCGCAACGTCATCTTTCACTTTCCGTTTTTTCAGTATTTCCAAATTTTCAGCGGTTACTGTTGTTAGGTATTCATCGTGAAAAACTGTATCAACTTTTATGTTTTTATCGAAGAGGTATTTTTTAAGTTTTTCGGTGAATTTCTCTATTTTCTCTGACATAACGGTTTTTTCTCCTTCGGGTGTTAAAGGAAGGCCTATAACAATAGTGTCTATACCGTACTTTTTTATAAGTTGTTCTATTTCTTTAAAAGTTTCCCTATTTGTTTTTCTTTCGATTATTCCGGATGGAGTTGCTATGATTCCCGATAAACTGGTTGCAATACCAATCCGTTTGAAACCTACGTCAAGGGAGAGATATTTACTGTTTGGTTTTGTTCGTGCCATTTAATATAACTCCCTCTTTTTTATGTTTAATTTTTTGTTGTTCCTCTTTTATCAGTTTTTCTATATCTTTCCGTTCTTTTTCAATCTGTATATATATTTCAACTCTGCTGTTTCTTGCTCTTAATATAGGGTTGTTCCATGTGTAAAGAGGGCGTGCATCTCCGTAACCTATAGCTACAAGTTTATTCTGAGGAATACCTTTGGATATTAAATACCTTACTGTTGCCGTTGCTCTGCGAAGGGAAAGATCCCATGGGTCCTTTATATCTTCTATCGGTTTTTTAGGTTCTCCGATGTCGGTATGTCCCTCAACTCTTATTGTGTAGTTTCCGTCTATCATTTTTATTGTTTTAACAACTTCATTAAGAGCTTTTTTTGCTTCAGGAGAAAGTTCCAAAGAATTTTTTTTAAAAAGAATTCTGTTAAATATTCTAAGAAGAACATACTGTTTGGTTACGACTATCTGATATCCTGAAATAGGGAGAGTTCTTGCAAGAATTTTCCCCAATTTTTTTGCAAGGTCTTTTGTGTAAAGTTTAATAGGTTTTACTATGGAAAACTTTTTAAAGTATTGTGCTCTTTCTCCTTGGAAATAGGATAGAAACTTTGCGGCTTTTGAAATATCAAGGCTACTCATAGAGTAAAGGAGAATAAAGAAAGTCAAAAGGAGAGACATAAGGTCGCTAAAGCTTGTTAGCCATGCGGGAAAGTTTTTACATTCAGCCTTTTTCTTTCTCACAGTTTCTCCTTGATTATTGAGGTAGTTCTACTGCTATTTCTATTCTTCTATTTCTTTCTCGCCCTTCCGGCGTATTGTTCGAAGCTATTGGATGAGTTGGTCCGAATCCGGCTGCGGACATAAGTTTCGAATCGTAACCCTCTTTCTTGAAAATTCTTAATACGGCAACAGCCCTTGTTGCTGAAAGTTCCCAATTTGATGGAAATTTTTCTGTTTTTATAGGGATGTTGTCGGTATATCCTTCTATTCTAATAGGAACACTTATCGCTTTTAGTTTATTACACATCTCTCTAATTGTAGGGATTTTACTTTTATAAGGTTTCGCACTTCCGGGAGGGAAAAGTTTGTAGGTATTTATCCTAATTTTTATTTCGGTTGTGTATTTAGCTACTTCTGCATTTAGACCTTTTTTCTGAAGCATTTCGTGGATTTTGGCAATCTGTTCTTCTATCTCTCTTCTTGAACGCATTTTCGGATATGTTTTTGGCATTTGCATGTTTATATTGGTGCCTTCGGGTATTCCTCCTTCCTGGAAAATTACTTCTCCACCGAAGGCGGTTGAAAGTCCCTTAATTACCTGTTCGAATTTATCAAGAGATATAGTGCTCATTGAATATAGCAGTATAAAGAAAGTTAAAAGGAGAGACATAAGGTCTCCAAAACTTGTTAGCCATGCCGGAAAAGTTTTACACTCCTGCTTTTTTTTTCTCAAGGATTACTCCTCTTTCATTTCAACGCCGAAAAGACCGCTTAGTTTTTGTTTGAGAATATTTGGGTTGGAACCTTTTTCTATGGCTTCGGCAGTCATCAGATAAGCTTCTTTGAATGCCATATTTAATTCTTTGTAATATTTCAGTTTTTTAGTTATAGGAATACAGAGAACGTTTGCAAGGATTGCACCGTAAAGAGTTGTAATCATAGCAACGGCCATACCGGGACCAAGAGCTGCAGGATCACTTAGGTTTTGAAGCATCTGAATTAGTCCTATAAGTGTTCCGACCATACCGAATGCAGGGAATAGGTCGCCTAAGGTTTCCCAAACCGCAGCTTCCGTGGAGAGTTTCTGCTCAATTTGTGCCATTGCCGCTTCCGCGTTACCATTGATTTCATCCATATCTAGGCCGTCGATTAACATTCTCATGATGTTTCCAAGGAACGGGTCTTTACCGTAAAGTTCATCTATACTTGATTCAAGAGCCAAGATTCCCTCTTTCCTTGCTTTTTTAGCTATTCCCACCAGAAAATCTATCGTTTCGATAGGTTCCGGAAGTCCCGGG
>JALSLT010000073.1 GCA_026988135.1 Desulfurobacterium sp. | reverse complement strand
AGAAATGAGCTTTAAAGTCAGAGATGCAATTCTAAAAGGGAAAACCAGTGATGATATTCGACAAATAGCAAAACTGGAAGGAATGAGGACATTAAGAGATATAGGAAGAATAAAAATTGCAAACGGTGATACCACTCCGGAAGAAGTTCTAAGAGTTACGAGAGAATATTAAAGATTATGGAGCAAAGCTATGGAGAAAAAGAAGCTTCTGAAAATTTACATAGATAGTGAAGACAGATACAACGGTAAAGCTTTATGGAAAGTAATATTAACAAAAGCTAAAAGAAATAAACTTGCCGGAGCTACTGTTTTTAAAGCTGTTGCAGGAATGGGAAGCCATTCTGAAATCCACACTATAGATTTATTATCCTTATCCATCAATCTACCAATTATTATAGAAATAGTTGATGAACAAAAAAAAATAGAAGATTTTTTAAACATACTGGATGAAGTAATAGAAGAAGGACTTGTAACTGTTCAAGACATTGAAGTGAAAATTTATAAACACAGGTGAGAGCATGTTATTCGGAACCGTTAAGGTCGGAGAAATCCCAAGAGTTATAGCAGCCATTGACGGCGAAAACACAAAAGAAAAACTATTTAAGGCAAGAGAATTAAAAGTTGACCTTATAGAAGCTCGAATAGACCTATTAAAGGAGATAAATGAAGAAACTATTGAAAATTTTCTTGACATAATTGCAGATTTCGGATTTTACTGCGTAGCTACGATCAGGCCAATATGGGAAGGTGGAAAATGTACTCTCCCGGAAGAGAAAAGATTTAACCTATTTTCAAAACTCATAAATCATCCCTCCGTTGCTGCGATAGATATAGAACTCAGAGCCACCGAAATAATAAAAAGGGTAGTAACACTAACAAGTGGAAGCGGGAAAAAAACAATAATCTCATATCACGACTTCCAAAAAACACCTGAGAAAAAAAGCCTAACGGAAATTTTTAGCAAAGCTAAATCTCTTTCTGCAGATATTGTTAAGTGTGCCTTTAAAGCAAACAGTTACAGAGATATCGCCGCAGTTTCATCAACCATTATGGAAATTGAAATTCCGAAAATTTTTATGTTAATGGGAGAAAAGGGCTCCATTTCAAGATTAGATAGCTTTATATTCGGCTCACTACTCTCATACACCTTCTTAGATAAAGCTGTCGCACCGGGACAGATAGAAGCAAAAGAACTTATCAATCTACTTATCAGGTTTTATCCGGAATACAGAAAAAGGAAATTTCTAACCTTAAAAGGTGAACTATGACTATCAACAGTATAGGCTTAACGACTCTTGTTCTTTATCTTCTTGCAACCTTACATTACCTGCTATTTCTTGTAACCAAAAAAGATAAAATTGCAATTGTGGGACTTTATGCAAGCAGAATAGGTTTTTTAACTAATTTGCTATTTATAGGAACTCTTATCGCGAAAAAAGGAAGTGTCGTCCTATTTACGCCAAAAGGAGTTTTCTCTTTACTATCCATCTCAACAATCTCCGTTTTTCTTTACTTCTCAACAAAATACAAACTTCATATTTCCGGCATCTTTCTAACTCCGTGGGCTGCCTTATTCTCCGGAATAGCTGTTTTTAGCAAAGGAATCCCGAAAGACATGTTTCCCGTAGGAGTAATAGGAACAACACATATATTCAGCGCATTAACAGGCTATGCAGCATTTATGTTTTCTACTATCGTATCATTACTTTACCTTATCCTGGATAAACAACTAAAGAAAAAGAAATTCTCGATTTTCTATCACAAAATACCCTCGCTGAAGCTTCTTGAAAATATTATATACAACAGTATCACTTTCGGTTTTACTTTTATAACGGTATCCATGTTTACCGGGGCGATATGGTCGGCAAAACTGTTTGGAACATACTGGAGTTGGGACCCTAAACAAGTCCTGACTCTAATAACTTGGTTCATATATGCTGCGATATTGCACCTTTACATCTCCGGTAAATGGAACGGTAAAAAGCTATGTTACCTTTCTGTTGTCGGAACAGTGCTTGTTATGATAAACTTCGTAGGTGTTAACCTCATTTTTAAAGGTGTGCACTCTTTTTAAACTAACTGAGGTATAAATGGGTGATATAAAAATTTGTGTCGCTGGAATGAACCATAAAACAGCTCCTGTAGAAATTAGAGAAAAATTCTCTCTAAAAGAAGAAAAACTTGAAGAAGCCATTCTAACACTTAACTCTCTCCCATCCATAGACGAATGCATGATACTGTCAACATGCAACAGAGTTGAATTTTATTTCGTTACAAGAAGTGAAACTCCGTTCAAGGACGTAAAAAACTTTCTCTCTACGTTAGGAAAAATATCACCGGAAAAATTAAATGATTACATATATTTTAAATCACAAGAAATGGCAGTAAGGCACGGATTTCGCGTTGCTTCAAGTCTCGACTCAATGGTAATAGGAGAACCTCAAATCATTTCTCAATTTAAAACCGCTTTTTCAAAGTCTCGGGAAGTCGGAACCGCAGGAATCGTTATAAACAGATTTTGCGAAACCGCTTTAAAAATCTCCAAAAAAGTCAGGACAGAAACCACAATCGCAAAAAATGCAGTATCAATAAGTTTTGCCGCCGTGGAACTTGCAAAAAAGATTTTTTGTCAACTTTACGATAAAAACGTTGCCATCATAGGTGCGGGAGAGATGGCCGAACTTGCGGTAAAACATCTCATAAGCTCAGGTGTCAACAATGTCTTCGTTATTAACAGAACACTGGAAAGAGCCGAAAAACTTGCAGAAGAGTTTGGAGGAAAAGCTTTCAAACTGGAAGACCTTGAAAAAACCGTAATGGCCTCCGATATTGTAATAAGCTCAACCGGAGCTCCCGGCTACGTTTTAACTCACAACTTAATTGAAAATCTTCTTTCAAAAAGAGAAAACAGACCATTATTCCTGATAGATATTGCCGTCCCAAGGGACATTGACCCCGAAATAGATAACCTTGAAAATGTATATCTTTTTGATATAGATAATCTCAAAGAAGTTGTCGAAGCAAATATCGAAGAGAGAAAAAGAGCCGCAAAAGAAGCGGAAAAAATAGTCGAAGGATGTGTAAACCGGTTTATACACTGGCTTAAAGAACATGAAGTAACACCCCTTGTAGTTGAACTCAAAAGAAAAGCGGAAGATATAAGAAAAACAGAACTTGAAAAACGACTATCGAAAATAAATCTGTCGGAAGAAGAAAAAGCTCAAGTTGAATATCTCACACAAATAATAATAAACAAACTTCTGCACACTCCGATAACAACATTTAAACAAAAAGCGCCGGAGGAAAAAACATATATCCAAGTATTTAAAGAGATATTCGGACTTTCCAAAGATTAACAAGGAGGCTTAAAGTTGAAAATAAAAATAGGAACAAGGAAAAGCAAACTTGCATTATGGCAATCTGAATGGGTAAGAAAAAGAATAGAAGAAAATTTCCCGGAAGTAGAAGTTGAGCTCATAAAAATAGTAACAAAAGGGGATAAAATTCTTGATGCACCGCTTGCCAAAATAGGTGACAAAGGGCTTTTTACAAAAGAGATAGAAGACGCTATGTTAAATGGCGAAGTTGATATAGCCGTTCATAGCTTAAAAGATGTCCCGAGTATCCTTCCCCAAGGTTTGAAACTTATAGCTTACTCTCATAGAGAAGATCCGAGAGACGCTCTCCTCTCTAACGGAAAATATACCCTTACAAACTTGCCGGAAAACGCAAAAGTAGGGACAAGTTCCCTAAGAAGAAAAGCTCAACTGATAAAAACAAGACCTGACTTGCAAATAGAAGATTTAAGAGGAAATGTCGATACCCGTATCAGAAAGCTTAAAGAAGGAAAATACGACGCCATAATTCTTGCTGCTGCGGGAGTAAAAAGACTTGGTTTTGAAAATGAAATAGACGAAGTTTTATCACCTGATATTATGATTCCTTCTGTATCTCAAGGAATTCTCGGAATAGAAGGAAGAGAAAACGATGAAAGGATAGAGAAAATAGTTAGAAAAGTTATAAATAACAAAGAAAGCGAAACCGTAGCAGAAGTTGAGCGCTCCTTCCTCAAAACTGTGGAGGGCGGTTGTCAAGTTCCTATGGGGTGCTATGCTCAAGTAAAAGATAACGGAATTTATGTTACGGCATTCATAGCATCCCTTGACGGGAAGCAATTTTTAAAAGAGAGGGGGCTCTATTCTGAAAAAACTCCTGAAGAAATTGGTGAAGGTATAGCGGAAAGGTTACTGGAAAGAGGTGGGAAAGAGATTCTTGACGATATAAAAACGGAGCAATAATGAGGGTTCTTTTTCCCTCATATTTACCTGAAAGTTTAAAAAAGAAACTTCAAAATATAAACATAGCAACTGTCGAAATCCCGCTCATAAAGACAGTACCTATTGACTTTAAAACTGATATCGATTTTTCTAAATTTGACTTCATCATCTTTTCCAGTAAAAACGGTGTAAAACACTTTTTTTTGAAGATATCTCCTTCAACAATAAAAAACTGTAAGATTATTGCCGTTGGAAAATCTACCGCCAAAAAACTGAAAGAGTTCGGAATAGAAGCTGAAATTCCAGACAAATTTAGCGGAGAGGGCTTAATATATTATTTTTCCGATAAAAATATCCAAAACAAGAAGTTTCTTACAGTAAGACCAAAAGTGGCACGAGAAATTTTCAAGGAATTCATTCAGGAAAAGGGAGCATCGGCAGAAGAGATAATTGTTTATGAAACGGTAACTAATACCGAAGAAAGAGAAAAACTTCTAAGAGCTTTCTCTAAACCGATAGATATAATAGTTTTTACAAGCCCATCGACATTTAAAAGTTTTTTAAACTTATCAGGAGAAACCGGAAAAACCTCTCTTAAAAAATGTAAAATAATTCCGATAGGAGATGTCACAGCTAAAGCAATAATCAATTCCGGATTCAATATATGGAAAATACCTACTGAGTTCACTTTAAGCGGTATAGTGGATACAATAATAGAAAATACAAACAATTTGGAGGAAACATGATAACAGGAAAATTTCCAAAACTAAGACTAAGAAGATTAAGAAAGGACGAAAACATAAGAAAAATGGTAAGAGAAAACCATCTATCCGTTAATGACCTTATATATCCTCTTTTTATTGTTGAAGGAGAAAACGTAAAAGAAGAGATAAAGTCAATGCCAGGACAATACAGATACTCGATAGATAAAGTTATTGAAGAAGTTAAAGAGGTTAAAGAGCTTGGAATACCAGCAATAATCCTTTTCGGTATTCCTGAAAAAAAAGACGATATTGGAAGTGATAGCTTTTCAGACGACGGAATAATTCAAAGAAGTATAAAAGCTATAAAGGAATCTGTTCCGGAAATGTATGTTATTACAGATGTGTGTTTCTGCGAGTACACCTCACACGGCCACTGCGGATATTTGAAATGTTCGGAAAAAAGCTGTGACGTTGACAACGATAGAACATTAGAACTTCTTAAAAAACAGGTTGTTTCTCATGCGAAAGCAGGGGCGGATATGGTTGCTCCATCCGGAATGATGGACGGAATGATAAAAGCGATAAGAAAAGGACTTGATAAAGCCGATTTTACAGAAATTCCGATAATGTCTTATGCTGCAAAATATACATCCGCCTACTACGGACCTTTTAGAGATGCCGCCGAATCAACTCCAAGTTTTGGAGACAGGAGAAGCTACCAGATGGATCCCGCCAACGTAAATGAAGCGTTAAGAGAAGTAGCTCTTGATATAGAAGAAGGTGCTGATATTGTAATGGTTAAACCGGCACTTTCTTATATGGATGTTATAAAAGCTGTTAAAGAAACATTTAAATATCCGACAGCCGCATACAACGTTAGTGGAGAATATTCAATGATAAAAGCAGCTGCTATGAATGATTGGATAGATGAAAAACGAGTAGTAATAGAGACACTCCTTTCTATGAAAAGAGCCGGAGCCGATATAATCCTGACTTACTTTGCCAAAGATGTTGCAAAATGGATAGGATAAAAGGGGAAGGAGCTTCCTTCTCCTTCCCTCGCTCTATCTAAATCGAAACATTATAAATAAACTTTAAAACACTGCTAACTTCACTTTTTTTTCTCGGATCGCAGGTAATTACTGGAATTCCAAAAGATAACAATTTACTTTTATCAAAATCGGGATATATATCCGTTTTCGTTAGAACTATTAACTTTTTTGCCTTTTCCCATACTTCTGTTTTTGAAAAATAATCTATAAAAAAACGAACATCTTCGGTTGGAAGCTCCGCTGAATGAACAAATATAATAATATCAAAATCATTTCCAAAAGTATCCCATAAAAAAGAGAACCTTTTTTGACCGGGAAGGCCAATAAAAATAAATTCAGCATCTTCAACCTTAATATGGGAAATATCGAGACCGACCGTGGTTGTTCCGCCAACTTCTTCAAGAGTATCGGAATTAAAATTCGGAACTTCCACCCCATCAAAACATTCACTATTCACAGTTTTAACAAATGTAGTTTTCCCTGAATTGAAAGCACCTGCCAGCAAAACTTTCAACTTCTTTTTAGCTCCCATCTAATTCTCCAAAGTTTTTATATATGATAACAAAAATAATAGAAATGAAACAATTGTTATCATAGCTCCGGAAGGAACATCAAGAGAGAAAGAGAGTAAAACTCCTATAAAAACGGAAAGAACCGCAAATAAAACTGAAAGAAGAAGCATTTTTAATAATCCATTAGAATTTTCGTAAGCCGCTGCTGGAGGAATAACAAGAAGAGAGAAAACTAAAAGAGCACCAACGGCTTTCATCGCACTCACAACGGCTACAGAGATAAAAAATGTAACGAAAAAAGTTATAATCTCGGTAGGAATACCGGAAGCCTTTGCAATTTCCTCACTAAAAATAGTAAGATATATATCCCTATAAAAATAGATAACAAAAAAGATAAGCAGAAGCGCGGTTATCATCAAAAATATAACATCCACAGTTTCAATAGTTAAAGGACTACCAAAAAGATAGGAAAGTGCCTGGGAACGATATTTTCCAGAAAGTCCAAGAAAAAAAACGGCAAGGCCCATACTTGTGGCAAAAAGAATTCCTATAGTGGAATCAGAAGTTAATCTATCTTTACGGCTTAAAGACCATAGTAAAACAGCAGAAAAAAATGCAAAAACAAATCCGCAGAACATCGGAGAAAAACCAATCATCAATCCGAAAGAGATACCAGCAAAAGCAATATGAGCAAGACCAGCTCCTATAAAAGAAATCTTCTTCAGATAAACATAAACTCCTATGATAGAACAGATAACCCCCACTAAGAGGGAACCGATTAGAGCTTTAAGAAAAATGCTGTATTCAAAAAACAGAAAAGGATTTTCAAATCGCACTATCATTTCTTGTTTAAATTAAGCAGAGGAACCAAATTTTTATCAAAAGGAGTTATTATAAAAGTATTGTTAGGACCATTAGCAAGAGATTTAATAGACTGAAGATAATACCACTGAAGATAGGAATTCGATAGAGAGTGAGATATTATTTTATTTGATTCCGCTATACCTTTGGCTTCCGTTATTTTCCTCTCCGCTTCAAGTTTCTCTCTCTGTATAACAAACTTCATCTTTTCAGCTTCCTCTTTTGCTCTCAATTTCTCTTCAATTTTTTCAACAACTTTCGCCGGCAATTTTACATTTCTCAAAAGAAGGTCTATAACGGTAATATTATCTCCTTCCAACCTATTTTTTATCTCTTGAGAAATTCTTTTCTGTAACTCTGCCCTTTTTGAAGAGTAAAGGTCCTCTATTTTATATTGAGCTACAATATTCCTAACCGACTCCCTCGCAATAGGCACTATAAGCTTTTGAGCATAATCTGTACCAAAATTTTTATATATCTCATCCGTTTCCGAAGGAACTATCCTATAAAGAATCGTAACATCAAGAACGGCAGGCAAGCCCTCCATACTGAGAGCAGATATAGGATTCCTATGTACCTGCGTCATATCGATTTTCTCAACTCGAGTTGAGAAAACAATAACTTTTTCAATCGCCGGAATTACAAAATGAAAGCCAGGATAAAGCTCCTCTTTGTCTATCTTACCAAGGCGTAACCTTATTCCAACTTCTCCAGCATCTATGGTAACAAAAGAGTTAATCATTAAAATCAAGAAAAGAAAAAAAGCTATCATAATCGGGAAAACTTTTATAACCGCCGAGCGATTACTCTCGCTCATTCTTTTTTTCCTCCTGTTCCCTTAACCATTTAAGGGCCTTTTGGTGTTTTATTATCTCTCCGGTTTTCATATAAACAGCAAATTCGGCTATGTTTGTAGCATGATCTCCAACTCTCTCGAGAGAGCGAGTAACAAGTATCAGCCTTACGGCTATATGAGCCGTCTTCGGATCATTCTCCACAACCTCAATAAGCTCATCCGTAATTCTATCATAGAAAGAATCCACGATATCATCTTTCTCTATAACCTCTTTTGCCATCTCTATATCACATTTAAGTATGGACAAAATCGCATCTTTTAGCATCTCTTTAACGATAATTGCCATCCTCGGAAGGTCAACATAAGGCTTTATCGGAGGATATTCCGAAAGATATATCGCTATTTCACAGATATCCCTTGCGAGATCCCCTACTCTCTCCAAGTCGGCAATACTTTTAAGAATTGATACAACAAATCTTAAATCAGAGGCTTCAGGCTGATAAAGAGCGAAAATCCTAACACACTTCTCCTCAATTTCAAGCTCTTTCAGATCTATCAATTTGTCATATTCATAAGTTGCCCGTGCTTTATCTGGATCTCTGTCTATAAGAGCCTCCATAGCTTCCGATATAATTCTCCTAGCCATATCGGAAATTTCAATAAAATCCCTTTTCAATTCATCAAGCTCTTCAACATACTTATTCACCATATCAACGATCCCTCCTGTTATTCTAAGATTTTGAAACAGTTTAAAAATAACTATAACCTATAAATTATGAATTTTTCCTTAATTTTGGAAATTTTTAAAATTCATCGATTTGTAAAGAAGAAATTGGAAATCCCGCCTAACGGCGGGATAAATTACTTACAGTTTTCAACAGCTTTTATAATAAGAGACTTAGCTTCTTCAGAACCTTTATATTCCTTTAATTTAACCCATTTGCCAGGTTCAAGATCTTTGTAGTGTTCAAAAAAATGTTTAATTTCATTTAAAAAAGCTTCGGGAATATCTGTTATCTCCTTAACATTTTTGTATTTAAGATCAAGCTTATCAACAGGAACAGCCAAAATTTTCTCATCCTGTCCGCTTTCATCTTCCATTATTAAAACTCCGATAGGCCTGCATCTTATCACGGAACCAGGAGCAACTGATGTTCTTGAAACAACAAGAATATCGATTGGATCTCCGTCATCGGCAAGCGTATTCGGAATAAATCCATAATTTGCAGGATAGAACATCGGAGTGAAAAGGAATCTGTCAACAAAAACAGCACCGCTCTCTTTATCAACCTCATATTTAATGTTTGACCCCTGTGGAATTTCTATAACCGCATAAACATCTTCTGGAACATTTTTTCCTGCCGAAATTTTTTTAATATCCATAACAGCTCCTCCTGAAAGTTTTTAAGGAATTTTACACTATTTGAATGCGGCAATGGAATAGAAAGGAAAAAGATACAATAAGAAGCAGATGAGAAAACTCAAACATTTCAAGTTTTTCTTTTTTTCCACACTTAGAAAAGCCGAGATTCTTCAAAAGAAAGCCACTACTTCACTTTTGAGGATTACCGTAAATTCCACTGCATTTTTTCTACGCAACAAAGAAGGAATAAGTATTACTGAACTTGCAAAAGGTGCCAACAAAGATTACAAAAACACCTATAATGATATAAAGGTTCTTGAAAAATCCGGTCTTGTTAAACTTGAAAAGAAGGAAATGAAATTGGCATGTAAAAAACCTTTATCCTCTTACAACATGTAAAGCGGAAACTTGAAAACTGAAGCCAAAAAAGCAAGAAAAATAAGGGGGAATTTATCCCCCGGAAATTATCTTTCCACCCAATAGTTTGGTGCTTCTTTCGTAATAATTACATCGTGAACATGGGATTCTTTAAGACCGGCAGCAGTTATTTTCACAAATCTTGCTTTCTCTCTCATCTCTTCAATGTTAGCTCCACCACAATATCCCATTCCGGCCTTCAAACCACCAATCAGCTGATGAATTGTATCCGCAAGGGGTCCTCTGTAAGGAACCATCCCCTCTATACCTTCGGGAACAAGTTTTTTCTCCTCCACTTCCGATTGGAAATATCTGTCTTTACTTCCTTTTTTCATAGCACCAAGGGAACCCATACCCCTATAGACTTTATAGCTCCTTCCTTGATAAAGAATCAGTTCTCCGGGACTCTCTTTTGTTCCAGCAAAAAGACTCCCTATCATAATAACCCTTGCCCCTGCACCTACGGCTTTAGCTACATCTCCAGAAAATTTAATTCCGCCATCAGCTATTACGGATACATCATACTTATCTGCAACTCTAACACATTCGGTAACTGCCGTAAGTTGAGGAACACCAACACCAGCAACAATTCTTGTCGTACAGATAGAACCAGGACCTATCCCAACTTTCACGGCATCAACTCCTGCTTTTATCAAGGCTTCCGTAGCTTCCGCAGTTGCAACATTTCCCGCTATAACATCAAGTTCCGGAAATTCATTCTTTATCTTTTCTACGGTCTCCAATACTTTCCTGGAATGACCGTGAGCAGTATCAACAACAATAAGATCAGCACTAGCTTCAACAAGGGCTCTCACTCTATCGATACTATCGGAACCGACACCTACGGCTGCTCCCACCATAAGTCTTCCAAGGCTATCTTTACTCGCCAACGGATACTTCTCTTTCTTTTCTATATCTTTTATTGTTATAAGACCTTTCAGATAACCTTTTTCATCAACGACGGGCAATTTTTCTATTTTATATTTATGAAGTATCTCTTTTGCCTGTTCAAGGGTTGTCCCGACAGGCACAATTTTAAGATTTTCCTTGGTCATAACATCAGCTATCTTTATTGAAAAATCTTTTACAAATCTTATGTCCCTATTTGTAATAATTCCTAAAAGTCTTCCATTATCATCAGTTACAGGTAAACCGGAAATCTTGTACTTTCTCATTAAAGCTTCGGCATCCGCAATTGTTTGCTGTGGAGAAACGGTAACAGGTTTAACTATCATTCCGCTTTCCGAACGTTTTACCCTATCAAT
>JALSLT010000072.1 GCA_026988135.1 Desulfurobacterium sp. | reverse complement strand
TATCGGTTATTTCAGATAACATTGCGAACGTTAATACTATAGGTTTTAAATCTGAAAGAGCGGTATTCGAGGATCTTCTTGCCAGTAGTTTGACAACTTATAGTAACGGTTCTCCGAAAAATCTTGAAATAGGTGGAGGAGTATATGTCAGTGCTACTGCCAAAGATTTTTCTCAGGGTACATTTATGAACACAAATAACCCTCTTGACCTTGCTCTTGATGGTGAGGGTTTCTTTATGGTTAAAGCCGATGCCGGTGTTACTTACTATACAAGAAACGGGCAGTTTAGGCTTGATGCAAACGGAGATTTAATTAATACCCTTGGTATGAAGATACAGGGTTGGATGCTTGATGATGTAGGGAACATGTCCGGTTCCATCGGGAGTGTTAATGTTCCAATGAGTATGGAACCTACAATGACAACTTTTGTTAAATTGAAGGAGCCGAGTAACCTTGATTCCAGAGCTTCTGTCCTTCCTTCCGGAGGTTTTGACCCTAACGATTCGAATACATATAACTATGTGAATTCGGTTGCTGTTTATGACTCCCTTGGTAATCCTCATACTCTTGACCTTTATTTTGTTCATGCAGATGCGGCAACAAATTCCTGGGATGTTCATATTTACGCTGATGGTGACACGACAACTCAGGTGGGAACAAGTACATTAACTTTTGATAGTGATGGGAATTTAACAGGAGGTTCACCAACAGCGGTTTCTGTGAATCTTACAAATGGTGCTACATCGCCTCTTAATATCAATATGCAGTTTGACGGTATGAGGCAGGTAGCTTCCGATTTTATATTTTATGCCGAGCAGGATGGAAATAATAAAGGTGATATTATGGCTATTTCCGTGAGTGAAGATGGAGTGTTGAAAGCGTCTTATACCAACGGTAAAGTTAAAGATATAGCAAGGCTTGCGATAGCAACATTTAAAGATAAAGAGATGCTTACCCGTAAAGGAGGTTGGTTGTATCTCCCGAATCAGCAAACATATACTCCTGTAATAATGCCCGGAGGGGTTATATCTAAAGTTAGAAGTGGAATGCTTGAGATGTCTAATGTTGACATAGCGTCTGAATTTATAAATCTTATTACAGCTCAGAGGGCGTATCAGGCAAATGCAAGGGTTATTACAACAGATGATCAGATACTTCAGGAGACAATGAATATTAAAAGATAATTGAGTGTTTAGATTATCTTGTAAAAGAGGTTTTTATGGCTGAAGAGGAAAAACAGGAGCAGGTTGCCGAAGGTGAAGAGCAGCAGGGTGGTGGCAAGAAGAAGCTTATCTTGCTGCTTGTGTTGTTGCTTGTTTTAGGTGGTGGAGGTTTTGCAGCTTATAAGTTTATGTTTTCCAAAAAAGAGAAAGTAACACAAGAACAGAAGGCGCAAAAAATAATTGAAGAGATAAAAGCTACTGAGAATGTAGGAATAATGTATGACCTTGGTACATTCACGGTAAATCTTGCTGATAAAGATATAGAACGTTATTTAAGGATTTCAATAATTTTGGAGCTCAAAAACCAGAAAATTCAGCAGGAAGTAGAGAAAAGGCTCCCCGAGATAAAGGATGCGATTATAACGTTGCTTTTAACAAAACGTTCGACTGACCTTAAAACTCCCGAAGGAATAGAATTCCTGAAAGAGGAAATTACTAAGAGGGCAAATGCCATACTGCCTTTAGGCGGTGTAAAAAATGTTTACTTTACGGATTTCATAATTCAAACAGGGTAAGTTTTTATGTTGAAAATAGAGAATTTGAAAGATGTTAGTTTGCTTTTAAGTGTTGAAGTGGGTAAAACCGTTAAACCTTTCGGATATCTCCTAAAGCTCAGAGAGGGAGATATCCTTTCTCTTGATAAAAATCTCGAGGAATTTCTCTCTATAAAGATAAACGGGCAGCGTTTTGCCGTAGGTGAGCTAATAGCAGTAAATGATAAGTTTGGCGTAAAGGTAATAGATCTTGATTGATCTGTATCTTATAAAAACGGTTATTGTTTTTTTTCTGATTGTTTTTTTTCTCCTGCTTATTTATCGCTTTTCTTATAGATTTTCTTTTCCATTTAAGCCTGATAATAAAGGAGAAATAGTTATAAAAGAGTTAAAATATGTTGGAAAGAATAAAACTCTTGTGTTGGTCAAGGTGAAAGATAGTGAATTTCTTCTCTCATGTGATGAAGGAAATATCAGGAAGATTAAAGAGTGGGTTGATGAAGAAGATAATAATCCCCCTGCTACTGGCTAGCTTTGTTCTGGTTCCCTATACAGCTTCAGGGGAACCCGTGCAGAATCTTGTTTCTAATTTCGGAAATCTGGATGTGAACTTAAAAATAATTCTTTTTATTACAATTATTTCTCTTGCTCCTGCCATTCTTATAACGCTTACCGCTTTTACGCGGATAGTTATTATTCTTTCACTTTTGAGAAATGCTCTTGGAACACCTCAAACTCCGCCGAATCAGGTAATAATAGCTCTTTCTCTTTTCCTCACTTTTTTTGTTATGAAACCGGTTTTTAATAAAATTGACGATGTTGCGATTAAGCCTTATATGGATAAACAGATAACTGATATTGAGGCGATAAATCGATCTATAGAGCCGATAAAGGAGTTTCTTATCAACAATACCAGGAAAGAAGACATGAAACTTTTTATAGACCTTTCCGGTGAGAATGTGAAGTCTCCGTCGGAGCTTTCAATGATTACGCTTATCCCCGCTTTCATAATAAGTGAGGTGAAAACAGCTTTTATAGTTGTTTTTGTTATTTATCTTCCGTTTATTGTTATAGATATGTTGGTTGCAAGTATTTTGATGTCTATGGGGATGATGATGATTCCGCCTATGATGCTTTCTCTTCCGTTTAAACTGATTCTGTTTGTACTTTCGGATGGGTGGGAGCTTTTGATAAAAGCGATAATCGGGAGTTACAGATGACAATTGATCAGGCTATAACTATGGGGCATGAAATGTTTAAAATTACTCTTATTGTAGGTGCACCTGTACTTCTTATAACTTTCATTGTCGGGTTGGTTATAAGTGTATTTCAGGCTGCGACTCAGATTCATGAGATGACGCTTACGTTTATTCCTAAAATCCTTGCGGCTCTCGTTGCTCTTTTTGTTTTCGGTAGTTGGATGATGGTGAAGTTGGTGGACTATACAAAAGAAAATTTTAATATGATTGTTTCTTTGTTGAAATGAATGTTCCTATTATTACTCCTTCCGAGATAGGCGGATTTTTTGCGGTCTTTTCAAGGCTTGGTGCGTTTTTCATGGCGTTTCCTTTTATAAATTCTGCGATGGTTCCTTTTACTGTGAGAGTTTTTCTTTTGGTTTCGCTTTCCTTTTTCGTATCGTCCATTTTAGGTGTGAGAGTACCTTTGGAAAACTATTCTTTCGCAGATTTTGGGTTTTTGGTGGGGAAAGAGTTGTTTATAGGATTTACTATGGCACTTTTGACTGCTATATTTTTGGGGATAGTTTCTTATGCGGCCGAGCTTGTTAGTTATTCAATGGGAATAACAGTTGCCAACATGTTTGACCCGACTTTCGGGGTTATTTCCGTTCTGGATAGGTTTTATATACTTTTTTTCTATCTTGTGTTCTTTTTGACAGATGCTTATCGATTTTTGATAGGTTCTGCGGTTGCAAGTTTTAAAATTATTCCTGTTGGAAAAGTTATCTCTTTTGATTTCCCGTCGTTATTAGGTTTTATGTTGGGGAATGCAAAACTTCTTTTCCTTCTTTCTTTTAAGCTTGCTTTCCCGATAATGCTTACACTTTTTGTTGTTAACCTTGCTCTTGCACTGATAAACAGGTTGATTCCTCAGATTAACGTTTTTATTGTGGGATTACCTTTGCAGATAATGGTTGGTTTTGCCGCACTTTTTATCGGTTTTTCTGCTATAGTTTATGCTATGAATTCACTTGTGCAGATGTTGATATCAAAAACAGTAATTCTTCTTAAAATTTTCGGTGGATAGTTATGGCAAAAGATCCTAGTAAAACCGAAAAAGCGACTCCTCGGCGGCGGCAAAAGGCAAGGGAAGAAGGACAGGTTCTTAAAAGTCAGGATGTCCCTATAGCTGCTACTTTGATTGCTATGTTCGGGGTTCTTGTTTTTTATATTCCATTTGCTTCGAAAAAGTTGGGGGGTTACTTTTATTTTACCTTTTCTCAAGCAGCTAATCTTTTCTCTACTAACTTTATTTTTTTAACCGGTAAGATTTTTGTGATTCTTTCCATTACGGTTATGGTTCCTCTTCTTGTTGTCGGTGTTGCTTCGAACGTTGCTCAGTTCGGTTTTGTCTTTTCAACCAAAGCACTTCAACCTAAACTGGATATGATAAATCCTGTAAAAGGTCTGGGAAGGCTGTTTTCTTTAAAAACACTTTTTGAAACTCTCAAAAATGTTCTTAAATTAACAGTTGCTATAATAGTCGCTTATTACACTATAAAGCCTATCTTTCCATCGATTTTCAGCATGTTTACGTTTTCGTTGAATCAGCAGATTTACTATATGCTTAAATATATGTTGATATTGATACTTGCTTTCGGTATTTTTTCAATTCCGATAGCAGCTATCGATTTTTTCTTTAGACGTTATGAATATGAGGAAAACCTGAAAATGAGTAAAGAGGAGATAAAGGAAGAGCACAAACAGCAGGAAGGTCACCCTATTATAAAATCTGCTGTTAAAAAACGGCAACGAGAAGTTGCTATGCGTCGTATGATGGCGGAGGTTCCAAAGGCCGATGTGGTGATTACAAACCCGGAACACTATGCCGTAGCTTTAAAATATGAAAGAGGTAAGATGCAGGCTCCAGCAGTACTTGCAAAAGGCGCGGACGAGATTGCCTTAAAGATAAAAGAGATAGCCGGAGAGTATGATATTCCTATCGTTGAAGATCCCCCTCTTGCAAGGACTCTTTATGAAAGTTGCGATATTGGAGATACGATTCCGGAAGAGCTTTATGTGACTGTGGCGAGAATCCTTGCGAAGATTTTCAAGCGAAAAGGAAAATTATAGAGTTAGTTTTTGCGTTTCAGAGTGTTTATCGAAGTAAGTTTCCATGTTTAATTTAAGGGGCCTTTTGCCCTTTTAAGTTGTATTGATAGGGAAAACTGAAAAATAATCGGGATACGATTTTCTTAGTGTTTTTCTTCTTGACGTTTTCCTACTTGAAAGATAAAAATAAGTGTTATCATATTTCTCATTAAATAGAGTAATAAAATTTGGAGGTTTGTATAGATGTTTAAATTACTTGTTACAGAACATATCGCTGAACCGGGAATAGAGATTTTAAGAAATCAACCGGATGTGGAATTAACCTATGACCCGGAACTCTTTAGAGATTTCGGAAAAATTCTTGAAATTATCCCTGAGTATGATGGACTTATTACAAGAAGTGGTACTCCTGTCAATGAGGAACTTATATCAAAAGGGAGTAAGTTGAAAGTTATCGGTAGAGCCGGTGTTGGAGTGGATAATATAGACCTTGATGAAGCTTCAAGGAGAGGGATTTTAGTTGTTAATGCGCCTACGGGAAATACGCTTGCAGCAACAGAGCATACTATGGGCATGATGATAGCTGCTGCAAGGCAGATTCCTCAGTCTCATATATCTCTGAAAGAAGAGAGAAGGTGGGATAGAAAGAAGTTTATGGGAGTTGAACTTGCAGGAAAAACTTTGGGTATTATAGGGTTCGGTCGCATAGGTTCAAGGGTTGGCATAAGAGCTAAGTCACTTGATATGAAAATTATCGCTTACGACCCCTATATAAAGAAGGAAAAAGCGGAAAGGTTTGGTGTTGAGCTTTTGGATTCTCTTGACGAGCTTCTTGAGAGAGCAGATGTTATAACGGTTCATACACCTTTAACCGATGAAACGAAAAACATGATTACGAAGAGAGAGATAAAGAAGATGAAGGATGGAGTTATCCTTCTTAATATAGCCAGGGGCGGCATTTTAAACGAACAGGATCTTTATGAAGCTCTTAATACCGGTAAGGTGAAGGCGGCTGCCGTTGATGTGTTTATTAAAGAACCTGCCAATGAAAATATTTTGCTTGATGCGCCTAATATTATTGTTACTCCTCATATAGGCGCTAATACTTTCGAATCACAAACAAATGTTGCTGTTATTATTGCGAATCAGGTGCTTGCAGCATTAAGAGGAGAAGAGGTTGAGTTTGCCGTTAATGCTCCGTTTGAAGAGACAACGGCTAAAGTTATGAGGCCATGGATGGAGCTTTCAGAAAAACTCGGTCTTTTTGCCGTTCAAGTTGCCTGTGCCCGTTCAAAAGAGATAGTGGTTGAGTATATAGGGGACCTTGGTGAAGATGTTAAAGCATTTACGGCGGCATTTTTAAAAGGATTTTTAAGCAAAATTGTTGACATTCCAGTTAATTATATAAACGCTCCGTTTCTTGCCAAAGAGAGGGGTTTGAGAATTGTTGAAATAAGGAAAGATGAAGGAACCAACTTTAAAAGGCTTGTAAGAGTTGCTTGTGATATAGGTGGTCGGAGATTTTCCATTGCCGGAACAGTGATGGAAGATAAGTTTCCTAAAATTGTCGAGATAAATGATTTTCTTTTTGAGCTTACCCCGCAAGGAAAATTGTTGATAATTAAAAACATTGATGTCCCCGGTGTTATAGGTAAACTGGGTTCTGTTCTTGGTAAGCATGATGTTAATATTGCGGGATTTCAGCTGGGGAGAGTTGGAAGAGGAAAAGAGGCAAAAGCTATTATTCTTGTTGACGACGATGCTCCGGAACTTGCAATTAAAGAGATATCCGAGCTTCCTGAAATAATGGAAGTGCAGAAAGTTGATTTAGGTTGAAATTTTAATAATCGGCGGAAGTTCCCGCCGATTATCCTTTGGGATGAATCGGTTTCACTTTATCTTTAGAGTAACTTTTCTTCTATTTCAAAAAATTGGGACGTTAAAATGGAGAATATCACCAAAGAGCTTATTAAGGTTTCAAAACCTGCAACTTATTTGCCGCTTGAAATGAATGTTCTTGATACGAAATTTGATGATAGAAAAGTTCGATTAGTACTTTCATATCCCGATTTCTACGAGATAGGAATGTCACATTTCGGGGGAAAAATAATTTATCATATTTTGAATAATCTTACCAATTTTTCTTTGTGTCATAGGGTTTATCTTCCAAGGCCGGATATGCAGGAGTTTTTGAAAAGCAGAAGCATTCCCCTTTATGCTCTTGAGTCGCTAAAACCTGTAAAAGATTACGATGTCCTTGGGTTTTCCCTTTTGTCGGAGCTTGTTTACACTAATGTTTTAAAAGTTTTGGAGCTTTCTCATATTCCTGTGAAAAGAATGGAAAGACAAGAGTCAGACTTGATTGTTCTTGCCGGTGGGACATGCACTTTTAATCCGGTTCCCCTGTCCCCGTTTATAGACCTTTTTGTGATAGGTGACGGTGAAGAAGTTATGTTGGAGATAGCTTCCCTTTTAAAGGATAAGAAAGAAAGAGGTTGGAGTAGAGATTATTTTCTTGAAGTTGTGAAAGATGTAGATGGCGTTTATGTCCCGAAGTTCGGAAAATATAAAGTGAAAAGGCGGGTATTCCACTCCCTGGACAGTGAGTTTTTTCCGAAAAAGCCTCTTGTTCCTGCCGTTGAAACTGTACACGACAGGATAGTTGTTGAAACGGTTAGAGGTTGTTTGAGAGGTTGTAGGTATTGTCAGGCTGGATTTACTTATAGACCTTATAGAGAAAGGACTACCAACCAGGTAGTTTCATTAATGAAGAATGTTTTTGAAAATACGGGATATGATGAAGCATCTCTTCTTGCTTTGAGCGTTTCCGATCATTCAGCGTTTAACGATTTGATTCCCAAAGTGATGGATTTTTGTTACGAAAGGATGGTGGGTCTTTCTCTTCCTTCCATGAGAGTAAAAGGCTTCAATTCTGACCTTGCAACGCAGCTTTTACAGATAAAAAAAACAGTTTTTACGATAGCTCCGGAGGCTGCTACGGAGCGATTAAGGAAAGTAATAAATAAAGACCTTACAAATGAAGATATTTTTAATCTTGTTGAGGGGTTGTTTAAGAAAGGCTGGAATAAAATCAAGTTTTATTTTATGATAGGGCTACCGACAGAGAGAGATGAAGATATTGAAGCTATTGTCAAGCTGCTTTGGGAAATTAAGCAAATAGCCAAAAGATATAAAGGAAAGAAAAATGTTACTGCTGGTTTTTCGATTTTTGTGCCAAAACCTTTTACTCCTTTCCAGTGGGAAAAGTTTATAACTCCGGAAAAAGCCAAGGAAAAGATAAATTTTATAAAGAAAAACGCTCCTAGACAGTTTAAGTTGAGATTTCATAATCCGGAGATCTCTTTTCTTGAAGCGGTCTTAGCAAGGGGTGATGAAAAAGTGGCGGATGCCATATATAAAGCTTATAAGGCAGGTGCACTTCTCGATGGTTGGGATGAGTATTTTGATTTTTCAAAATGGGAAAGGGCTTTTAAAGAAGCAGGTGTAGATATGGAGAAAATCTTAAAAGGGTTTGAGCCTGGGGAATCCCTTCTTTGGGGTTTTATTGATGGTGGAGTTACGGAAAAATTTTTGATAAATGAAAGGGAAAAAGCCTACAGAGAAGAACCGACTCCAGATTGTAGAATAATCGGATGTTCCGGTTGCGGTTCATGCCTTCCCGAGGAGATTAGGCAGCTTGAAAATTATCCTATTCCCGAGAAAATTGAGTTTTCCGTTCCTCCGAAGCCGAAAAAAGAATTTCCATTGAAAAAGAAAGTAGCAATCTTTTTTGAGAAAAAGGACATTGGAAGGTTCCTTTCCCTTCTTGATCTTGTAAGGATATTTACAAGGGTTTTCAGGCGAGTTGGATTTCCTTTAAAATATCAGGGAAAGTTCAATCCGCATCCGAAATTTACCGTTCTTCTTGGGATACCAACGGGTATTGAAAGTTTGAGTGAGATTGTAGAAGTAGAGTTAACAGAGGAGTTTCCCGTTGATTTTGCATTTATTGAAAAATGCAACGAAATACTACCTGTCGGCATTAGGTTTATCAGATGGAAAGAGCTTGGATTAAAAGAAAGTTTGCTTAAAAATGTTAAGGTTCGCTATTCAATAAAAGGAAATATTGATGTTGTTTTGGCAGAAAGAGTTTTGAGATCCGAAAAGTTGAAAAACAGAAAAGGGAAAGAAGCAACCGTAAGTGAATTTGTGGAAGCTTATACCGTAAACGATGGTATGGTAACATTATCCCTGAAAGTTTTAAGTGGAAGAACTTTAAATATTCAAGATTTTCTTTTCTGGATAGGAGAAGATTTAACTTCTGTTTCGGTTGCAAGAGAAATTATGGTGGGCTGATGAAAAGAATTTTGATAAACGCTCTCCCAAAAGAGATAAGAGTGGCGATTTTAGAAGATGAACAGCTTGTGGAATTTTATGTTGAGAGAAAGGGAAGCAGAGGGATAGTCGGAAATATATACAAAGGAAAAGTTTTAAAAATTTTACCGGCGATTCAGGCGGCTTTTATAGATATAGGGAAATATAAGAATGCGTTTCTATATGTTAAAGATGCTGTTAGCTGGGAGTTTGAAGATGAACTTTTTGGAGAAAGTAACCATCAGGAGCGGGAACTTCCTCCGATAGAAGAAGTATTAACTCCCGGACAGGAAGTCATCGTTCAGATTACGAAAGAACCTTTAGGCACCAAAGGACCAAGAGTGACAACAAACTTAACGATTCCCGGTCATTATCTTATTCTTCTTCCGACTATAAAAAAAGTAGGAATTTCCCGACGTATAATCAATGAACAAGAAAGAGAAAGGTTAAAAAATATAGCTGAAGAGTTGTGCCCCATAGATTACGGTGTTATAGTGAGAACAGCGGCAGAAGGTGCAGTAAAAGAAGATCTTGAAAAGGATTTACACTATCTGTTAAAAATGTGGAAAAGTCTTGAAAATAAAATGGAAAACAAGCCTCCCCCATCTCTTATATATCAGGATCTTGAAATAGTTCCGAAGATTTTAAGAGATATTCTTTCGGAAGATGTGGATGAGGTTTTGACAGATTCGCTTCCCGAGTACAGAAGGGCTCTAAGTTTTGCCAAAGGTTTTATCCCGAAACTTTCGGGGAGAATAAAACTTTATGACAGAGAAGAGCCTATCTTTGAGTTTTTTAAAGTGGAAGAGGCAATAGAGAAAGCACTTTCGAGAAAAGTTTTTTTACCGGGAGGAGGTTATATCGTTATTGATGAAACGGAAGCTCTTATATCTATAGATGTTAATAGTGGAAAATTTAAAAAGTCGGCAAATCTTGAAGAAACTGCTCTAAATGTTAATTGCAAAGCGGCTAAAGAGATAGCACGGCAACTCAGGTTGCGGAATGTGGGAGGAATAATAGTTATAGACTTTATAGATATGAAATTTGAGGATAATAAGAAAAAACTTATTGAGGTTCTCGAGTGGGAGCTTTCAAAAGATAGAGCAAAAACGAAAATAGTGAATATGTCCGATCTCGGTCTTATTGAAATGACAAGAAAACGAGTAAAAAAAAGTCTCGGGAGAAGTTTGACGATGACATGCCCTTACTGTGAGGGCAAAGGGAGGGTAAAATCTGTCGATACCGTTGCTTTTGAAATAGAAAGGGAACTTTTGCTCTTGGCTCGGGAGAATGGTAAAAGAAAGATAAAGGTTTATGTTCACCCTATGGTTGCTGAAAAGTTAAAAGTGGATGAAAAAGATATAATTGAAAGGATAGAATCTCTTTTCGGGAAAGAGATAAAAATAGTTTCCGTTTCCGATTACCATATTGAAAACTTTACAATTTCAAAAAGTGATTGATGGAGGAGCCGTGAAAAGAATCGTTTTCGTAGCTTTTACTTTTCTTCTATTTTCAGGATGTGCCAAGAAGGTAAAAACCCCCGACCAGCTTTTTAACGAAGGGATGAGTGCCGTAAAGGAAAAAAAATATGGTGATGCGATTACTCCTTTAAAAGAGGCTCTTTCGAAAGATTTGTCTCCGAAACGGAAGGAGACAGCATCTTTTGCGCTTGCGGAAAGCTATTTTAAAAAGGGTGATTACGTAGAAGCAGCAGTACAATATAAAGAATTTTTAACACTTTTTCCCGCTTCAAAATATGCAAAAGAAGCTCTTTACAAATTGGGAATATGCTATATGGATATGATAAAAGGACCGCAATGGGATCAATCTTTTACATATAAGGCGATAGATGTTTTTACAGCTTTCATGTCAAAATATCCTGACGATGAGCTTTCGGGAAAAGTTTCAACTTTGCTTAATGTTTGCAGAAAAATTTTGGCAGAGCATGAACTCTATATCGGGCAGACTTACGACATTTCGAAAAAGTTTACAGCTTCGGCTAAGCGGTACGAAAATGTTATAAACGTTTACAAAGATGTTGAATCCGAAGATAAACTTCTTTTCCTGCTTGGTAGAGCTAAATTCTATACTTATATTCAGGCGGAGAGAGAGATAGGTAATCTTCAGGAACAGTTAAAAACAGAAGAAGA
>JALSLT010000071.1 GCA_026988135.1 Desulfurobacterium sp. | reverse complement strand
GTTGTATAGAATTATTAATGAAGAAGAAAACCGAAGTAGAAAAAGCTCTCCTTCAGGTATGGGATTTGGTAGGAAAACAATGAAAGATATTTGTCGCTCTTACGGCTTAACTGTAACCGAATGTATAGAAAAACTTGCTAAACATAACATTACAGCCGTACCTAACGAAAGATTAAGAACAATTGCTGCCCAAAACGGACTTTTACCAAGAGATATAATAAATATAATTTCTAAATAGCATTGGAGGAACCTGATGGGAAAACTTGGCAGGCTCGCAATAAACAGTGAGGGATTTATCTTTGACCCAGAAACAGGAAACAGTTATACAATAAACAAAACCGGGCTTTTTATACTAAATTTGCTAAAAGAGGAAAAAAAAACGGAAGAAATCATAGAAAAACTTACAGAAGAGTATGATATCGACAGAGAAGAAGCTATGAGAGACATTACCGATTTTATAGAACAATTAAGGCTTTTTGGACTCATTAATGCGGAGGAGTACAATGACTAACGTTGCTATCTCCGGTATTAACGCTGTTGATAACCCTGGTCCCGGTGTCGGAGTAATAAAGAGCATTAAAAAGAAAGATAAAAACACAAAAATAATCGGTTTGGCTTACGACGCAATGGAGCCAGGCGTTTATATGGATTGGCTTACAGATAAAGTGTTTATAATGCCCTACCCTTCCGAAGGAGAAACTCCATTTATAAACAGACTTCTATATATAAAAGAAAGTTGCGGACTCGATGCAATCATACCGACACTTGATGCGGAGCTTCCATTGTTCATAGCTAACGGAGAAAAACTTGGAAGTTTCGGAATTTGTACATTCCTCCCGACAAAAGAACAATTCAGATTAAGAGCAAAAGACAGACTCTCCGATCTTGCACAATCTATCGGATTAAAAGTTCCCGAAAGCAGAACCGTTACATCCTATGAAGAACTTACAAAAGCCATAAACGAAATGAAATTTCCGGTAATGATAAAAGGAGTATTTTACAAGGCTTACAAAGCATTCAACTATCAGGAAGCTACATCTTACTTCAATAAAATAGTCTCCGAATGGGGATATCCGGTAATTGTTCAAAAAGTTGTAGCCGGAGAAGAGATGAATGTAGTAGGAGTTGGAGACGGTGAAGGTGGAGATTTCGGAATGGTTGGCATCAAAAAACTCTGGATAACATCACTTGGAAAAATATGGACCGGCGTAACGGTAAAACATGAAGAAATGCTTAGAACAGCTAAAAATTTCGTAAAGGAATTTAACTGGAAAGGTGCCTTCGAACTTGAATGTATAGTCTCAGATGACGGAATATATCTAATAGAGATAAATCCTCGCTTTCCCGCGTGGATCTACTTCGCTACCGGAGTAGGAATAAATCTCCCCGAAAGGCTTCTCTCCGCAGCTTTAGGAAAAGAACCCGAAAGAGCAAGCAACTATGAACCGGGAAAACTATACATAAGGTTTACAGACGATTTCGTAACAGATATGGAAATATTTCAAAAAATAGTCACAAGAGGTGAAAGATGAAACAAAGATATGAAAAACCGACAATTTTTAAACTTCATACCGGACTAATGAACAAATTCGGAAGTTTCGCATATCCACTATCCAGAAGAGTAAGAACAGAAATAGACTCCATCCCTATAAAGGAACTTATCGAGCAGTTTGGAACTCCTCTTTTTGTATTTTCCGAAAAAAAACTCAGACAAAAGTTCAAAGAAATAAAAAATGCTTTTACAACACGTTATCCAAACGTTGAATTTACATGGTCATATAAAACAAACTATCTTGATGCCATATGTGCAATTCTTCATAATGAAGGAGAAACGGCAGAAGTAGTATCTGAATTTGAATACGAAAAAGCAAGAAGGCTCGGTGTACCGGGAGAACAAATAATCTTCAACGGCCCTTACAAACCGAAAAAGATACTAAAAACAGCTATCACGGAAGGAGCCAGAATAAACATCGATACTTTTGAGGAAATTAATGACCTTGAAGAAGTTGCAGAATCTATCGGAATTAAACCAAAAGTCGGAATCAGGCTCAATATGGACACAGGCATTCATCCTCAGTGGAGCAGATTCGGATTTAACCTCGAATCAGGACAAGCTCTTGATGCTATCAAAAGAATTTCTTACGGAAAACACCTTGAACTATCGGGACTTCACTGCCATATAGGAACATTCATACTTGAACCTAAAGCATACGAAACCGAAATAAAAAAAATGGTAGAGTTTGCTTATAGAATTGAAGACGAATTCGGATTCAAAATAGAATATATCGACATCGGCGGAGGATTTCCATCCCGTAGCAAACTTAAAGGTATATATCTTCCTCCGGAAATAGCTATTCCATCTATAAATGAGATAGCAGATAGAATTTCAAGCGCGCTTCTTTCATCTTTAAGACCGGGTGACTTCCCAAAACTTATAATAGAAAGTGGAAGAGCCATAGTTGACGAAGCCGGCTATTTAATAACGCAAATCCACGCAACAAAAAGACTTCCCGACGGAAGGAAGGGCTATATTCTCGACGCAGGAGTGAACACACTATTCACGGCATTCTGGTATCACTTCAACATCGAAATCGATAAAAATATTACAGGACCTTCCGAACCCTGCATATTATACGGTCCTCTTTGCATGAACATAGACGTTGTCGATGATCTTGCATATCTTCCTCCTCTCCCTCGGGGAACAAACCTTATTCTTTCTCCGGTAGGGGCTTATAATGTTACTCAATGGATGCAGTTTATAAGATACAGACCTAACGTTATTCTGATAGGTAAAAACGGAGAGATAGACCTAATAAGAGAAATGGAAAACATTGAAGATATAGTAAGAAGGGAACATCTTCCCGAAAGGTTAACTTTAAGGAAAGAACAATGAAAGAAACAGAAAAATTAACGGAAGAAGCAAAAAGGGAAATTGATAAATGCTATTGTCCATATTCTCAATTCCATGTTGTAGCTATTCTTAAAGCAACCGACGGAAAAAAATTTACGGGAGTAAATATTGAAAACGGCTCTTTCGGATTAACAATATGTGCCGAAAGAGTCGCCTTTTTTAAAGCTTTAAGTGAAGGAAAAAGAAAATTCTCCGAAATTTTTATCTACTCCCCGGATAATATGCCCTACCCTTGCGGTGCATGCAGACAGGTTATGAGCGAATTTTGCTCCTCAGAATTTAAAATTATCGTCGCAACCAAAGGAAAAACAGAACAGATGAACCTCGGAGAAATTCTGCCTTTTTCGTTTAATTTCAAAAATACATGAACAACGATTCATCATTCTTGAAAACCCTATAAAAATGTTATAATCCCTCTATAATTTTGACTATTTCAAAGTGAGGAATATATGAGAATACTTTTTGTCGAAGATGATGAAGATCTTGGAGAAGTAGTCAAATATAACCTTGAAAAAGAAAATTTCGCAGTCGAATGGATAAAAGACGGAAAAAAAGCAGTCGAAAAAGCCTTAGAATCCAACTTCGACCTTATACTTCTTGACATAATGCTTCCTGAAATGGAAGGCACACAAATATGCAAAATTCTAAGAGAAAACGAAAAAACAAAAGAAACCCCTGTAATTATGTTAACAGCACTATGTGATGAAAACACAAAAGTAACCAGTTTTTCTTACGGAGCTGACGACTATGTAACCAAGCCTTTCAGCATAAAAGAGCTGATTGCAAGAATAAAAGCAGTAGCACGAAGATGGAAAATAAATACGGAAGAGACGCTAAGATTCAAGGATATAACAGTCAAAGAACTATCTAAAAGCGTTGAAATTAACGGAAAACCGATTCAAGTTACAAAAACGGAATATCTACTCATTAAAACTTTCCTCTCCAACCCAGATAAAGTTTTTTCCAGAGAAGAACTTTTAGAAAAAATATGGGGAAAAGAACATAAAGAGCAAACAAGAACTCTGGATGTCTATATAAGCAGATTAAGAAAAAAATTAGGAGATTACGGAAAATATCTGAAAACAATCCCAAGACTGGGATATAAGTTCTCCACGGAGGAATAGATGAAAATCGTTGATTTAAGAAAAAACAATTGGCACACTGATTCGGAACTCAAAAGAATAAAAGACAGAGGACAAGGGCTTGAAGGCAAATATGCCCCATCAGTTCTCGAAATAATAGAAAACATAAGAAAATATGGAGATACCGCTGCTTTCGGATATGCAAAAAAATTTGACAGAATCGATCTTACGTCGGAAAACGTAAAAGTTTCCGAAAAGGAAATAGAAGAAGCTTTCCAGAAAGTCGAACCGGAAGTCATAGATGCTATAAAACTTGCAACGGAAAGGGTAAAAAAATTCCATGAACACCAAAAAGAAAATTCTTACTTCACTACGGAAGAAGGAATCATCCTCGGACAGAAAGTTACTCCCCTTGAAAGTGCGGGAATATATGTCCCGGGAGGTAAAGCCTCCTATCCCTCATCCGTAATTATGAACGCCATACCGGCGAAAGTTGCAGGAGTAAAAAAGGTCGTAATGGTTACACCTGCCATCGACTCACTTGAAGTTAACCGTTACTCTCTTGTTGCGGCAAAACTTTCGGGAGTTGATGAAATTTATAGAATAGGTGGAGCTCACGGCATAGCCGCAATAGCATTCGGAACGGCATCCATACCGAAAGTCGATAAAATTGTCGGCCCTGGTAACATATACGTTGCCCTTGCAAAAAAATTCCTTTTCGGACAAGTGGATATCGACATGGTAGCCGGACCAAGCGAAGTTTTAGTAATAGCAGATGAAACGGCAAATCCCGAATGGCTTGCCATAGACCTTCTATCACAGGCCGAACACGATGAATTGGCAGGCTGTTTCCTCGTAACCCATGATGAAAAAACAGCATTAGACACCATAGGACAGGTAAATACCACTCTTAAGCAATTAAAAAGAAAAGCGATAGCTGAAAAATCGATACTGAACTTCGGTACCGTATTTCTAACTGACAACGTTTATCATTCATGTGAAGTTGCAAACATTATCGCACCGGAACATCTTGAGGTTGCTACAAAAGAACCTTTTGCTCTACTGGACAACATAAAAAATGCCGGTGCAATTTTTCTCGGACACTACACATGCGAATCCCTTGGAGACTATCTCCTCGGACCGAATCACGTCCTTCCAACAGGAGGAAGTGCAAAATTCTTCTCTCCCCTCGGAGTTTATGATTTCATAAAAAGAAGCTCCATTCTCTACGTAAGCAAGGACAGTTTTGAAAAACTTTCCTCCCAAACAGCTCTACTCGCAGACATAGAAGGACTTGAAGCTCATGGACTTGCAGCACGCATAAGATCCGGCAAAAAAATAAAGGTTGCCGAAAAATCTAACGTTAAAAACTAAAAAGAGGAAACAGATGGAACACCTTATATCCTGTGAAAATGTAACAAAAGAAGAAACTGAAGAAATAATAAATCTCGCATTTAAAATTAGAGAAACAATCAGAGAAGGAAAAAAGAAATTCAAGGCATTAAGAGGCAAATGTATCATCAATCTCTTCTTTGAAGCAAGTACAAGAACAAGAACCTCTTTTGAAAAAGCGGGAAAATTCCTGTCTGCAGATGTTATAAATATTTCAGCTTCGGCAAGCAGCGTTAAGAAAGGTGAAACCTTAATAGACACCGTTAAGAATCTTGACATGATGCATCCCGATATAATTGTTTTAAGACACGCCTGCGAAGGTGCATGTAACACAATAATTCCTCATATAGACGCTTCTATAGTAAATGCAGGAGACGGATGTCATGAACATCCGTCTCAAGCGCTTCTTGACACAATGACAATAGTTGAAAACAGAGAAAATCTTGAAGGATTGAACGTCGTAATAGCCGGAGATATTGTCCACAGCAGAGTTGCCCGCTCAAACATTATTCTACTAAAAAAACTTGGAGCAAATATTTTTATATTCGGACCGTCAACAATGATGCCCCGTTATCCTGAGGCATTAGGTGTAAAAGTTCTATCTTCCTTTGAAGAAGTAGCAAAAATAGCCGATGTACTAATACTACTCAGAATTCAGCTTGAAAGGCTAAATGCAAAAAAAGTTTTTCCGTCACTACGAGAATACGCAACATTTTTTGGACTCAACAAAAACCGTCTCAAAATGCTAAAAAAAGATGCGATTATAATGCACCCGGGACCTGTAAATCGAGGTATTGAAATTAACAACGATGTAATTACCTCACCAAAATCGGTAATCTTCAATCAGGTTGAAAACGGACTTGCAGTTAGAATGGCAATATTGACAACCATTTGCGGCAAAAAAAACAAATTACTGGAGGAACTAAATGCGTAAAACGGCTCTACTAATTTTACCTGCAATTTTTATGTTAGGTTGCGGACAAAGTGGTGTTTTAAACAAAGATCTTACATATAAAGCAAAAGAGAAAGGAGCTCCTGGCGATGTTATTTTCAGCCATGTTTATCACTCAAAAGTAAAAAAACAGAAATGCTCATCATGTCATCCAAAATTGTTCAAGAAAAAATACGGTTATAACAAAATAACAATGCAGCTAATATGGGAAGGAAAATCTTGTGGTGCTTGTCATAACGGACAGAAAGCTTTTAGTGCAAAGGACAAAAACCAATGTGTTAGATGTCACAGCATAAAATAATGGAGACAACTGCATGAACAATCTTTTAATTAGAGGCGCTTTGGTTATTGACCCTTCTCAAAACATAGAAAAACGGATGGATATACTTATAGAAAACGACAAAATCGTTAAACTGGAGAAAAATATCCCGTCTGCAGAGTCAACATTTATCATAGATGCAGAAGGACTCGTTCTAACTCCGGGTTTTATCGATATCCATACCCATTTAAGAGATCCCGGATATGAATGGAAAGAAGATATAGAATCGGGGAGTTTATGTGCAATAGCAGGTGGTATCACCTCCGTTTGCTGTATGGCAAATACGGATCCTATTAACGACAACGCTACAGTAACCCGATATATCATAGAAAAAGCAAAACAGGTGAACCTATGTGATATTTTCCCCGTAGGAGCGCTTACAAAAGGACTGAAAGGGGAAGAGATAGCAGAAATAGGGCAGATGGTAAAAGCGGGAATCGTTGCTGTCTCGGATGACGGAGAAGTTCCTCGAGATTCAAAACTTTTAAGAAATGCTTTCGATTATGTTAAAAGTTTTGGCATCCCAATACTATGTCACAGCGAAGATAAAACACTCTCTACCGGTGGTCAAATGAACGAAGGTTATTTATCGACACTTCTGGGAATATCGGGAATTCCACCTGAAGCTGAAGAGATAGGAACGATAAGAGACATTATGATAGCTAAACTAACAAACGCCCATATCCACATTTGCCATGTATCGGCTGAAGGAGCTCTTAAAATAATAGAGAAAGCAAAAAAAGAGGGAGTAAAAGTAACATGTGAAATAACCCCTCACCACTTTACATTAACGGAAAATAACGTTAAGACGTTTGATACAAATACAAAAATGTCTCCTCCTTTAAGGACAGCCAAAGATGTAGAAGCATGCAAAGAAGCGATAGCCAAAGACATTGCCGACATAATAGCAACAGATCATGCTCCCCACTCAAAAGATGAAAAAATGGTGGAATTCAGTAATGCCCCTTACGGAATAATAGGCTTCCCAACACTTTTACCCCTATCCCTAACTCTTGTAGAAGAAGGAATTTTAACACTTTCCAAATTGGTAGAAAAGCTAAGTTTTAAACCTGCACAGATAATAAACAGAAAAGATATCGGGTCTCTTAAACCGGGACAAAGAGCAAATATCACGATTTTTGACCCTGAAGAAGAATTTATACTGACAGAGGAGATGATATCCTCAAGAAGTAAAAATACTCCCTTCCTAAATCAAAAATTAAAAGGACGTGTGAAACTTACAGTTAGAAATGGTAGAATCGTATATAACAATTTATAAAAGAGGTGTTTTATGCAGGGAGGTTCTCCATTTGACATTTTTTGGCTCATAATTATTTTCTTTTCCCTATGGCCTCTTTTCCAACAAAAAAACATTGAATGGGCAAGAATAAGACTTATAAAGAAAATAGAAGAAAAAAGGAAATCCAGAGCAATAACCATGATTCATCGCCAGGAAAAACTTGCATTTATGGGATTCCCACTAATGAGATATATTACGATAGAGGACTCCGAAAGAATTTTAAGAGCCATAAGAATGACCCCTGATGATATGCCGATAGACCTTATAATACATACTCCCGGAGGACTTGCACTTGCGGCAACCCAGATAGCTTCAGCCTTAACGAAACATAAAAGCCCGGTGAGAGTTATAGTCCCTCACTACGCAATGTCAGGCGGAACACTTATAGCGCTTGCTGCAGATGAAATTATTATGGATCCGAATGCCGTACTCGGTCCCCTTGACCCACAACTCGGGCAATTTCCGGCTCCATCCATTGTGAAAGCTTTCAAAATAAAAAAAGAAACTCTAAAAGATGAAACTTTAATCCTTGCGGATGTTGCGGAAAAAGCGCTAAACCAGATGAAAAACACAATTAAATCTATACTTACATCAAAGGGACACAAAGAGAAAGACTGTGAAGAGATAGCACAATTTCTAACCTGCGGTTATTGGACTCATGATTATCCTCTCTCCGTAGATGTACTTAAAAAGATGAAAATAAAAGTTAGCACCGACGTTCCCGGAGAGGTATATGACCTGATTGAACTCTACTACCAACCCAGCGCAACAAGTTCTGTTCAATACATTCCTATCCCATATGGAGAACATAAAAGAGAAACCCCACCTATAAAGAAACCTCATTAGGAGAAAAAAGTGATAAAAATAGGCGATAAAGTAGCTTATCCCCCACATGGAGTTGGAGTAATAGAAGGGGAGGAAAAAAGAACCATTAACGAAAAAGAAGTTATTTTTTTCAGAATTAGAATCCTCGGCAAAAACATGTCTGTTCTTGTTCCCGAAACAGTAATAGAAGCTTCGGGAATAAGGCCGGTCTTGGACGAGGAAGAGGTCAAAGAAATACTTCACTTCCTATCGGAAACCCCATTGGATATAAGTGACAAATGGACTGTAAGACACAGACTTAACATCGATAGAATAAAAACCGGAGAGGTGAAGGAGCTTGCCGTAGTAGTCAGAAATCTCTCTTTTAGAACGAAAGAGAAAGAATTGTCCTACTCTGAAAAACGGATGTTTGAAGATGCCTTTGAGAAATTGGCGGAAGAGATAGCTCTATCATTAGGAAAAGAGATAAAAGAGATAAAAAAGAAAATAAGAAAGATACTAAAAGAGGTTAAAGACAGATGAATATTCAACGTTTGATTGGTGTATTTTTCATATTTTTACTAGTTGTCTCCACTGTAATTTTCAGAAACTACGGCTTTAAATCAACCCAATCAATGTTCATAGGAATACTAATTACAGCTGCTTCCGTCCTTTTATACACTTTTGTTTTTCATCAAAAAAAGTTCAGGCTCAGAGGGCTAGTGATATTCTGTACCGGATTTTTTCTGGGACTATACCTTGCAAAAGGCATAACCATTTCTCTATATGCTATTTTCACAAATTTTCCATATCTTCAGGAAATTCTTTATCTTACACTACCCTATCTATTCGGACTTGCATTCTTAGAACTTATAGGAGATAAGCCTATTTCTGAAATCTGGAAAGGAGAATCAAGTCTTTACACAACAATAAAAGTTCTCGATACAAGTGCTTTGATAGACGGAAGAATTGCAGAAGTAATAAAACTTGGATTTGTGGAAGGAAAAGTAATAATTCCACGTTTTGTTCTTGAAGAGCTTCAATACCTTTCCGATTCAACAGATCCAACCGTAAGAACAAAAGGGAAAAAAGGACTTGAGCAGGTTTCCATCTTAAAAGAGATTAAAAAACCCCCCGTTGAAATTTATGAAAAAGATTTTCCCCGGATAAAAGAGGTCGATACAAAGCTGATAGAGCTTTGTAATCTCTTAAAAGCAAAACTTATAACAACAGACTATAACTTAAATAAAGTCGCGTCAATCAAAGGAGTAAAAATACTAAACGTAAATGAGCTTGCAAATGCTCTTAAACCCGTAGTAGCAGTCGGAGAAGAACTTGTAATATTTGTTCTCAAAGAGGGAAAAGAGAAAGGACAGGGCGTAGGATACCTTGAAGACGGAACGATGGTTGTTATTGACGGAGGCAAAAATTATATAGGGTTAAAGGTGAAAGGCACAGTTAACAATGTTCTCCAAACCTCCTCCGGAAAAATAATTTTTATCAAGCCCAAAGAGGTTATTAAGTGAGATATGCCATAATTCCCGCAGCAGGAAAAGGTAAAAGATTCGGGGCAAAGAAACAATTTATTAAAATTAACGGAAAATCCGTTATTCAACTTACCGCTGAAGTTTTTGAAAAAAGCGATTTTATAGATAAAATCATCATAGTAGCCCCTGAAAATTCTATAGAAGATATGGAAGAAGAACTCGCAGATTTTAAAAAAGTTGAAAACATAATAGTCGGAGGCTGCGAAAGACAATCCTCTGTACTTAACGGATTAAAAATTATAGCCGGAAAATGTAACGAGGTAGTAGTTCACGACGGTGTCAGACCTTTAATAACGGAAAAACTTTTAAAAGACCTGTTTACAGCCCTTTATGATTATAGAGTGGAAGGAATAATCACCGCCGTCAAGCCAAAAGATACTATCAAAGTAGTAGGAACCAATCTTGAAGGAAGCGATTCTATCGTTATAAAAACACTGAATAGAGAAAAACTTGTTCTTGTTCAGACACCTCAACTATTCAATTTTGACATTTTATACGAATGTCATAAAAAAGCTTACAAAGAGGGATTCTGGGGGACGGATGACGCATCATTACTGGAACGTTACGGCTATACGGTAATATCAATAGACGGAGACTACAAAAACATAAAAATAACAACTCCCGAAGATATGGAAATATTAAAAGTTTTTATGAAACAATCAAAAAATAATTAGAAAATTTCATGTATAATCCTACAATAAAAAAATTTCGGAGGTAGCAGATGGCTGTTGAAAGAACACTTGTAATTGTCAAACCTGACGCAGTGAAAAAAAACGCAGTAGGGGATATTATAAGAATATTACAGGAAAACGACCTGAAACTTATAGCTTTAAAGATGATTCACATGTCTAAAGAAGCAGCAAAAGGATTTTACATTGTCCACAAGGATAGACCTTTCTATGACGAGCTAACCGACTTTATGTCTTCAGGACCTTGCGTACCTATGGTTTTTGTAGGAGAAAACGCAATCTCTAAGGTTAGGGAAATTATTGGTGCAACAGACCCGGCAAAAGCTGAAGATGGAACAATAAGGAAGAAATACGGTACAGATGTCGGAAGAAATGCGGTTCACGCTTCAGACTCTGTTGAATCTGCAAACTACGAAATACCTTACTTTTTCAGTGCCCTTGAAATCCACAATATTTAAGCTATCTACCAAGAGGCGGAATTTCCGCCTCTTTTGAGGAATAAACATGAAAGACTTTCCTGGAATTCCACAAGAAATTAAAGAAAAGCTGTGTAAAATGACAACAGAAAAAGGGAAAACCGGAGCGGTAGAGTATTTTGTATTTGAAGACCTGCTTGATACCGGAGAAGCCCTTATCTCAAAATCACTAAAAAAAGACAATTTCGTTTTTTATACATAT
>JALSLT010000070.1 GCA_026988135.1 Desulfurobacterium sp. | reverse complement strand
TTGGAAACAAAAGTTACTTGCTTCCTTCTATAGAAAAAACAAACTCTACCCAAAATAACCTGCTATATACAGCAAATACTACCGCACAAGAATCAAGTATAAAACACCCAAAGATTTTTAAACAAACCGAAAACAAAAACGAAGGATTATCTCAAGAGCAGTTATATCCTACAAGTTCTATTAACAACGAAACGCTCTCTTCTATAGAGTTAGACTTCTTAAAAAGAACATCAAATATTGGAATAAAACTTAAACAGTTTGGATACAACTTCTTCAAAGGATTCAAGAAGCCGGCTGTTTCAATCCCCGTGGACAAAACTTACATACTGGGACCTGGAGATGAACTTTTTATCTATGTAATAGGCAACCCTCCGAATATTGACCTTTCACAAATCTCAAAGCTTGTTGTTGATAGAGAGGGAAAAGTCTATATTCCGGGATTTGGAGTCTTTTATGTATGGGGTAAAACCCTCGGACAGGCAGAAAGAGAAATCTCAAAAGCCCTCGGCATAAACATAAAATTAACAGTAGGCAGACTTAGAACATTTCCGGTATATGTATCCGGAGAGATTAACAGACCCGGTGCCACTATCGTAACAGGAACGAATACCGTTATTGATGCCATAATGATGGCAGGAGGAATAAAGGGCACTGGAAGCCTAAGAAACGTAATTATCAGAAGACAAACACCCAAAGGTTTAAAAACAGTAAAGATAGACTTTTACAAACTTTTACTTAACGGTATGCCTGTTAATATGCGCTTAAAAGATGGTGACGTAATTTTTGTTCCTACAGTGAAAAGTGTTACCGGAATAGGTGGTGCTGTTAAAAGACCTGCAATATATGAGCTTAATGGCAAGGAAACCTTAAGAGATCTAATAGACATGGCAGGAGGTCTTTTGCCATCTGCCTACAAATATAAAGTTATCATTCAAAGATATATTGATAATACAAAAGCAAAAGTTATAGAAGGCTCTTTATCAAATAAAAAATTTACGGCTCAAAAGGTACAAAGTGGAGACCTTATAATCATCAAAAAAATGATAACAGTTCCGCAAAATGCCATACTTGTGAAAGGATATATTGCATATCCAGGTATGTATGCCTACAAACAGGGGATGAAACTCTCTCAAATACTCACTCCAGATATGTTTCTCATTGACACGAATATGAAATTCGGGCTTATCATAAGACAGTTTCCGCCCGGGACTCCACCACAGTATATAACTTTTATTCCCAAAAATGTTCTGAACGGTAAAGAAGATGTAACACTTAAACCTCAGGATACTATCACATTCTATAAATTTGGAGAAAGCAAAAAAGTTGATTTTAATAAAATTAAAAATGCTTTCGTCGTGGAAGGGGAAATTAAATACCCGGGCGTCTATACATATAAACCGGGGATGAAACTCTCTCAAATACTTAACAAAGATATGTTAACAATGAACACGAACCTTTATTACGCCGAAATAGATAGAAGGAACCCGGAAACTCTTGATATAAAAGAAATAATCAGGTTTTCGCCTGTAGAGATACTAAACAGCACAAAAGATATAGAAATTCAAGCCCTTGATGTAATCAAGTTCTACCCCCGATACGTTTATCCACCTGTAAAGGTTTCAGGGCTTGTTGAAAATCCCCATTTCATACCATACAGGGGTAATCTAAAACTTAAAACTGTTCTTGCCTCTACAAAACTTAAAGGTAAAATAAAGAATCTTAAAGCCGAAATATTTAGAGAAGCACCTGAAACAAAAAGTGCAACATCTGTTGAAGAAGCAGAAAACATAAAAATCAAAGCTGAAACAGGAGCGGAAGTTATACAAAGAAATAGATCTTCAATCTATCTATATGATCTTTTAATTAAGAGTAATCCTGAAGCAAATATAACACTAAACCCTGGAGATAGAGTAATAATAAAAGAGATTTCTCCAGAAGAAATTGTTGAAAAAGTGAACGTAGCCGGATATGTCAAAAACCCTGGAGTGTTTAAAATAACGGAAAAAACAACCCTTTACGATGTTCTTAAAGCTGCCGGTGGATTTAAAGAAAACGCTTTCCCAGAAGGGATAATCGTTATAAGGAAATCTGTAAAAGATATGGAAAAGAAACGGCTTGCCCAGGCTATACTACAGATGAGACAGGAGCTTGAAAAAGAGCAGGCCGGAATTATGCAGTCCGACCTTACAAAAGAGGAGCTTCAGGCGAGGCAGAGTGCTTTTGAGTCAAAGAAAAAGCTCCTTGACCTGATGGAAAAAACTCAGAGTTCAGGAAGAATAACAGGACTTAAAATACCCATAAATCTTGAGGAGCTGAAAAATTCCCCTTACAACATTTTGCTTGAAGATGGAGACCAGATAATTGTTCCTAAAATCCCATCAAGTGTTCTTGTTTTTGGTGAAATTTACAACCCAGGAGCAATCGTTTACCGTGAAGGATTGACCGTTGAAGACTATCTAAAAATGTGTGGTGGTTTTACAAAAGACGCAGACAGAGAAAATATATTCATAATAAAAGCTGATGGGACAACAGTAGCCTCAACAGATAAAAAATATACACTCATCACATGGAGCACTAAGGACAGAAGATTCCTCTGGGGAAGTAAAGAGTCTGAAATTCTAAATTATAAACTTCAACCTGGTGATGCCGTTATAGTCCCCACAAAAATAAATGTTCCAACAATGTGGAGACCGCTTATAAAAGATGTGATTCAGATAATATACCAGTCAGCTTTAACAGTTTATACAGTTACCCACATCTAAGAGGAAACGATGAAAGGAAAAAAAATACTTTACGGAATAGCTACCGCTCTACTACTAAGCTCACCTGCACAGAGTGGATATAGGGACCCTGTAGGAGAATTTGGAATAACCGGCTATCTTATGACCCCTTCTGCGTACACCCAGAAACAGAAAACGGTATCCCCATCATTTTCCATAAACAAACATTACAGCTCTCTAAGCATAAACACAGTTATACTGCCAGCACTTGAAACGGGAATAAGATACAATCTCAAAGACAGCAACGACAAAGATTTTCTCTTAAAATACCAGTTTCTTCCAGAAACAGAGAGAAAACCGGCAATTGCTCTTGGAGGTGGTATATCAAAAGATGCCCTATCTCACGGCTTCTACATCTGTATAAGTAAATACTTTGACACATTCATTCCACAAACATTAACCATAGGATACGGCAACGGAATATACAACGGTTTCTTTACAGGAACAGAGCTTCTAATTCATCCAAAATTTACAATACTTATTGAATACGCTGATTTCAAAGAAGAAACTTTAAAAAATTACATGGAAAAACCAAGCTCGGATATAAACGTGGGAATAAAGATAATGCCGTTTAAAAATCTTCAAATCACCGGATACTATCTTACCGGAAACACTGCAGGTGGAAATATAAGCTACACTTTTAAATTCTAAGGGTAAAAAAGATGAAAATAGTTGTCACAGGCGGAGCAGGATATATAGGAAGCCATACAGTAAAGCTCTTAACAGAAAAAAACCATGAAGTTTTAGTTATAGACAACCTTTACAACGGCCATAAGGAAGCGGTAATAGATGCCCAATTTGTTAAGTGTGATATCAGAGATACAGACAAACTTGTTGAAATTTTTAAATCGTTTAAGCCGGACACTGTTATCCATTTTGCAGCATTTATAGAAGTTGGAGAATCTGTCAAAGACCCTTTATCCTTTTATGAAAACAACGTTTCAGGAACTTTAAGTCTTTTAAAAGCCATGGAGATAACGGGTATAGATAAAATCATATTCTCATCAACAGCCGCAGTTTACGGTAATCCCGTCACCATACCAATTCCAGAAACAGAACCTATTAAACCGATAAACCCTTACGGACAGTCAAAAGCGTGTGTTGAAAAGATACTTACCGACCTTTCAAACTTTAAAGGACTAAACTATGTGTCACTACGCTATTTTAACGCTGCAGGCGCCGACCCTTCAGGATTGATAGGGGAATCCCACAATCCAGAAACCCATTTAATTCCCCTAATTTTAAAAACAGCAAAAGGTGAAAGGGAAAAAATTTACATATTCGGGACAGACTACCCAACACCTGACGAAACCTGCATAAGGGACTACATTCACGTAAACGATCTTGCAGATGCCCACCTTCTATCCCTTGAGTATCTTATGAGTGGCGGGAAAAGTACGGTTTTTAACTGCGGGTACGGGAAAGGTTATTCTGTTAAAGAAATCATTGATACGGTCAAAAAGATAACAGGAAAAGGCTTTAAGGTAGAAGAAACCGATAGGAGACCAGGAGATCCGGCAGTTCTTGTGGCAGACCCAACAAATCTTAAAAAAACACTCAACTGGAAACCTGAATTTGATGAACTTGATATAATAATTAAATCTGCATGGAGATGGGAAACCAATAGAAGGTATTAAAAGTGAAAAAGGCTCTCCTGCCTATTTTTATAATGTTTTTTTCCACGGCTTTTGGAAAAACACCATCATCAGGATGGCTTCAGAAAGCAAGAAAAGGATATGTTTACTTTAAACCCTTTGTTAAGTTAAAGGCCGGAAACAACCGGATGGTGATTTTTGTTACATCAAACGGCAAAATTTACAAAGGACGTTGCAGAACAAAAAACGCATATCCGAAGTGTATAGTAACTCCCGGCAAAAAATTCGATTCTCCATACAACGAAATCCGCTACATAATTTTGAAAATTAGCAACCCCTTACCTCCGGAAATTAAAAAAACAGGAATTATTGAAAATAGCATCATAAAAGAATAAAAAACCATTCAAAGTTTATTGACAATCGAGAGCAAAGGCTTATATTATTCTCTCGCAAGATTTAAAAGTGCCGGCTTAGCTCAGCTGGCCAGAGCGGGTGACTTGTAATCACCAGGCCGGGGGTTCGACTCCCTCAGCCGGCACCATTTAACCCTATGGAGGGGTGGCCGAGTGGTCAAAGGCAGTGGACTGTAAATCCACCGGCTACGCCTACGCAGGTTCAAATCCTGCCCCCTCCACCATAGATGCGGGAGTAGCTCAGCTGGCTAGAGCATCAGCCTTCCAAGCTGAGGGTCGCGGGTTCGAATCCCGTCTCCCGCTCCATCTATTATCAAGTAAACTTTAAATAGAACATAGCGAACCTTCCAGAAGCAATTTTCCATACAATCTCCGGTGGTTAAATACCGCACCACGTATTACAAAAAGCTAATAGGAAAATTGTAAAGCCTCTCTAACCATGTATTTCAATTTTTCGAAAAGCGATTCACCTATTTTTACTTTATACCAGTTTGAAAGCACAGGTAACCGCTCGCTTTTTTAAAATCGAGATTCTCTCTACCAATATTAAGCACTACTCTCTTTATATCTCTATCTTTCAAATCAAAAATCCCTATAATCACCTCTCCATCGGAAGTTTCTTTTTAACCTGTCCAACAGCAGAAAGTGAAATATCAGCCAAAACAACCCCTTCCCCGTCTCCCATATCTCCAAGAACCCTTCCCCAAGGATCAATTATCGCAGAAGAACCGGCCATATCACCTATTCCGTTTACACCGACAACAAAAGTCTGATTTTCTATAGCTCTTGCAAAAAGTAATATTTCCCAATGCTTTTTCCTTGCTCTGCCCCACTGGGCGGAAACGGTAACAATATCCACATCATTTTTAAGGAAATGGAGAAAAAACTCCGAAAATCGCAACTCAAAACAGACTAAAGGTGCTATAACCCCCTTATCCGTTTCAACAACCTTAAGGTCTTCCGGGAATTTACCGGATTTAAAATATTTATCCTCATCAAAAGGTTTAAAAAGTTTTATCTTGGGTCTTGACAAAACCTCCTTACCACAATCAATAACTTTTACAACGTTATAAAAGCTGTTTAAAGCTTTCTCTATCACCGTGAAAACAAATACAGAATTTGAACTTTTTGAAAGTTTACCAAGAAAATCTACAACCGTTACTCCAAACCTTGCAGCCTCATCCATACAATCATAGGCAAATCCTGTTGAGAAAACCTCAGGAAAAACGACTATAGAATCACTTCTACAAAAGTTCAAAAAAGTTAACGCTCTGTTCCAATTCTTATTAAAATCTCCGGCACTTGTATCAAACTGAATTGCACAAACCTCCATAATCACCTCTTGTAAATCCGTTTTTCAGGAATAACTCCCCTTACCCCTCCGGTAGGGTCATCAATATCCCCCTTATACCTTGGGATAAGGTGAACATGAAGGTGAAAAATTGTCTGTCCTGCAAGTTCTCCAACATTTATTCCCAAATTGTATCCATCGGGAGAAAAATTGTCATCAATATACACTTTTGCTCTGTCAATAAGTTCCAGTATAGCCTCCCTCTCCTCCTTTGTCGCATTAAACCAACTACTAAAATGACGAAAAGGAATAATAAGCAGATGGCCGGAATTAACAGGATACTTATCAAATATTGCAAAAGCAAGATCGTTTGAAAGAACAATCTCCAACTTATCCATATCACAAAACGGGCAAACCATAAGCTTCCCCCTTCTATAATTTGATAGAATTGATTATAAAAATTTTGATAGGCGAGGTAAAGTAATGAAAAACAAAGGCCTGGTAACTGCCATAACCGCCTTTTTACTGTTAACATTCCCTCAAATCGCTTCGGCGGGATACAACTCGCTATTTTCTCTAAATAGAAGTTTCGTTTCAGGAAGAAAAATTTTCACAACTTTCGGTATATCTTCAAGTAAAACCGCATCTTTTGATAATTGTAAAAATATAGAAGTTGGCGTATTAACATATAAAAACTATCTCCGCCACGGATACAGTCTTCTTGTCGGATGGGATAAGCTATACAGCGACGGTATAAGAAAGATGGATTTCACATATAATTTCCTTCTCCAATTTCCCTACATAGGAGCAAATAGAAAAGTTGTGGCAGTTGGGAACAGTTTCACTTTAATTCCATTCATAGGTGTAGCACCTGGCATAGGTGTAAGGTCTGATGGGTCGGGACTTTATGAGTTTAGCGATTCAGGAGACTGGTTCAGAGATACCCTTGAAAATTATATTGTGATGAAAATCAAAGGAGGTCTTGATTTAACAGTGGCACAAGGATTGTCCTTTGAATTTCTCATATCAAAAAACCTCACTATGGATAAAGCACTTTCCTATTTCGCCGGAGTAAATCTTGATTTCTAACAAGGACAATAATGGAATCCATTACAAAAACATATCCGTGGCTTAAAAGAAAAACGGCCTATTACATCTGGTTAAAAACGGCAGGTGCTGCTATTGCAAAACTTGCCCGTTTAAGTGTTGAAGGGAGAGAAAACATACCTGAAAAAGGCCCCGTTCTTCTCGTATCAAATCACAGAAGCTTTATGGATCCTCCCCTTGTAGCCTATGCCGTTATGAAAAGACCTGTTTTTTTTATGGCAAAAGAAGAGCTTTTCAAAACCCCTTTTATTTCGACTCTAATAAAACACTGGGGAAACGGTTTCCCTGTCAAAAGAGGCAAATTTGACCTTAAAGCGATGAAAACCGCCCTTACCATTTTAAGAAAAGGAGAACTTTTATGCCTTTTTCCGGAAGGAACAAGAGCTCCAAAAGGGAAATTTCTCAAACCCAAAATTGGCACCGGAATGATAGCCTTAAAAGCAAATGTGCCTATTATTCCGTGTTTTATAGACGGAAGTGAAGACCTCCTGCCAAAAGGAGCAAAACTCCCAAAATCTGCGAATGTTAAAATAAAACTTGGAGAAGCTTTTCAAATTGAACTTAGCAATAGTAAAGAAAACTATGAAAAAGCAGCTAAAAAAATTATAGAAAAGATAAAGGAGCTACAAACTTGAAAATAATAGTAGCCAAAAGTGCAGGATTTTGCTGGGGTGTTAAAAGAGCCGTAAACATGGCAATAGCTGCAGCCAAGGAAAACAGGACAGTATATTCTCTTGGTGAACTTATCCACAACCCTCAAGAAACTAAGCGACTCGAAACTTTCGGTATAAAAAAAGTGAAATCGATAGACGAGATACCTAAAAAATCCACAGTTATCATCCGCTCCCACGGAGTCCCTCCAGAAATAATAAAAAAATTGAAAGCCAAACAAACATTCATTGTTGACGCTACATGCCCTTTTGTAAAAGCGATACAAGAAAAAGCAGTTTCACTTGAAAAGGAGGGTTATCCTGTCTGTATTCTCGGTAACAGCTCTCATCCCGAAGTAAGAGGAATAGCAGGTCACGTAAAAAAACCTCTAATAATAGAAAAAGAGAAAGATATATTGAGCCTTTCCCAACTCCAAAAACTTGGAATTGTATGTCAGACAACATTAAACGGCGAATTCTTATCCAAAACAGTTGCTCTTTTAAGCAAAGAGACTAAAGAGTTGAAAATTTTCAATACCATCTGTAAAGCAACGAAAGTAAGACAGGAAGAAACCAAAAAACTTTCAAAATCCGTTGATACAATGCTTATCATCGGAGGAAGAAACAGCTCAAATACAACAAAACTTTTTAACATTTCAAAACATTTAAATCCTAAAAGTTACCATATAGAGTCAGCAAAAGAACTAAAAATAGACTGGCTCAAAAATATAGAAACTATTGGGATAACAGCAGGAGCTTCAACACCCCAATGGGTGATAGAGGAGGTTGTTCGAAAGGTTCAGACTATCTTTGAAGGGGGAGAAACAGTTGAAAGAGGATTTTGCAAAACTACTTGACGAGTATTTCAAAAATAGGGGAAAAAGAAACAGCATCACCAATGGAACAGTTATAAAAATAGACGGAAAAGACGTCTTCATAGACTACGGAGGGAAATGCGAAGGAATTGTTCCTCTGGAAGAATTTGAAAAACCTCCTGAAATAGGCGAGAAAGTTGAAATATGTATAGTGGAACCTGAAACGGAATCCGGATATGCTATCCTTTCCGCAGAAACAGTTAAAAATCTAAAAACCTGGGAAGAAACAGCAAACAGACTCGAAAAAGAAAAATTGGTGGAAGGAATAATCAGACAAAGAGTAAGGGGCGGATATAAAGTCGACATAGGAAACAGTATTTACACATTCCTTCCGTTCTCACAAGTAGATATCATTCCCGTAACAAAACCTGATAACTGGCTTGACAGAAAAATAAAAGCAAAAATTCTCTCTATCGATAGAAAAAGACAAAGCATTGTCATCTCCAGAAGACAGCTCCTTGAAGAGGAAAGGAAAAAAAGAAGAAAAGAGGTTCTTGAAAATCTTCGTGAAAACGAAATTATCGAAGGAACAGTGAAGAACATTGTTAATTTTGGAATATTCGTTGATGTAAATGGTGTGGATGGACTGGTACACAAAAGCGATATATCTTGGTCCGGACTTAAAACCCCATTTGAAGCTACCTCTATCGGAAAAAAAATAAAAGTAAAAATCTTAAAAATAGACAAGGAGAAAGAGAGACTTTTCCTTTCAATAAAGAGAATAGCAAAGGACCCTTGGGAGGAGATAGAAAAAACCTATAAAAAAGGGAGTAAAATAGAAGGGAAAGTTGCTAAAATCTCCTCTAAAGGTATATTTATCGAACTACCTAACGATGTTACCGGTTTTGTACCTAAAGAAAATATTAACGATAAACATCTGAAAGAGCGGAAAAACTACACTTTTACCGTGGAAAAGGTAGATAAAGAGAAGAGGAGATTAGTGCTAACATGTCCGGAAGAACCCCAGAAATAAAAAACAAAAAAGCATTTTTCGATTATGAGATATTGGAAAAATATGAGGCGGGAATTGAACTTAAAGGGACCGAAGTAAAATCTTTAAGAGATGGAAAAGCAAACCTAAGAGATTCTTTTGTTCGAATAGAAAACGACGAGGCTTTCCTATTTAACACCTATATAGCACCTTATACCCACGGCAATCTATTTAACCACGAACCGACAAGAAGAAGGAAACTTTTACTCCACAAAAAAGAGATAAAAAGACTAATCGGAAAATCCCAGGAAAAAGGACTTACAATAATACCCCTTAAAATTTACTTTAATAAAAGAGGCAAAGCAAAGGTTCAAATAGCCCTTGCAAAAGGTAAAAAACTTTACGACAAAAGAGAAACTATAAAGAGAAAAGACCTTGAAAGGGAAGCTCAAAAAGCGATGAAGCAGTGGAGATGAAAATGAAGAAAGTTGACGTTAAATCAGCAGAGCAAGAACTCATCTCAAAACTGATATTTAACACAATTACTCCAAGACCGATAGCATGGGTAACAACATTAAACGAAAACGGAACTGTTAACCTTGCGCCTTTTAGCTTTTACAACGCTATAACGACAAAACCTCCCTTAATTTTCATATCTATCGGAAAAAGAAAAGACGGTTCCGAAAAGGATACGGCGAGGAATATAAGAAGAACCGGAGAATTTGCAATAAACGTTGTTACGGAAAAATTTATCGAGCAAATGATAGAATCGGGAAAAGATTTTCCACCTGAAGAAAGCGAAATAGAGAAACTTAAAATAGAAACATCTCCTTCTCAAATTGTATCTCCACCGTTTATAAAGGACGTTCCTGCAGCTCTCGAGTGTAAAACAAAAGAGATTTTGGAACTTGGTAGCACTCCAATGTCTGTTATTATAGGAGAAGTTGTCTATATCCACTACACCGAAGATAGTCTATCTTCGCAAAAAGGCATTATCGGAAGGCTTGGCGGTAAAAGATACACAATTATTGAAAAGGAGATTACACCCATATAGAAATCCTTAAAATCTAACAATCACTCCTTTATTTTCCAGATATTTTTTAAGTTCACGAATTGTCATCTCTTTAAAATGGAAAACGGAAGCTGCAAGAACAGCGTCAGCTTTACCGTAAACAAGTCCTTCATAAAAGTGTTCTTTAGTTCCAGCTCCACCGGAAGCTATTACAGGAACAGAAACCGCATTAGAAATAGCCTTTATCAACTCAGCATCGTAACCTTTTTTCGTCCCGTCTCTATCCATCGATGTAAGAAGAATTTCACCGGCTCCAAGCTCAACAACTTTTTTAGCCCACTCAACAGCATCTATCCCTGTCGGTGTTCTCCCTCCATGGATATAAACTTCCCAGGAATTCCCATTCCTTTTGGCATCTATAGCAACAACTATACACTGCGAGCCGAAAATTTCAGCACTTTCTTTTACAAATCCGGGATTTTTAACAGCTGCAGTGTTGATAGAAACCTTATCAGCACCCGCATTTAATAAATTTCTTATGTCCTCTACGGTTCTTATACCACCACCAACAGTTAGCGGCATAAATATCGTTTCCGCCGTCCTTCTAACAACATCTATCATTATTCCACGCTTCTCATAACTGGCAGTAATATCAAGAAAAACGAGTTCGTCCGCTCCCTGCTTATCGTAAACTTTCGCATTTTCAACCGGATCACCGGCATCTATAAGATTAACAAAATTGATACCTTTAACAACTCTTCCTTCTTTAACGTCAAGACAGGGAATTATTCTTTTAGCAAGCATTACTACCTCTCTTAAAATGTTTCAAAAAATCTCTTCATAAAAGACTTTTCAATCGGATTTTCTATTGAAACTTTGTCAAAAACTTTCTTCCCGTTAAGTATTTTTATCGCTTTTTTACTATAAAAAGATGAAGGATATTTTTTAATAAGCTCTTCAAGAAGTTTCTTTCCATCTTTTTTAGCAAGCACTTCCAGTTCTCTCCACTGGTCTATATCGTTAAGTATAAGAGAGATTCTGTTCCTTGCGACCTTCTTCTCTTCCTCCGTCTTTGCCTCGGCAAATTTATCTTCTTCTGTTTTTAACTGCTCCTGAAGATTACCTATCTCTCTCTCCGCCTGAATATAAGTATAGAATTTAGCTCTACCAAGCAGGAAAAGAAGTTTATCTTCGGATTCAACATCTTTGTAAACGTTTATAACATTTTCGTACCGC
>JALSLT010000069.1 GCA_026988135.1 Desulfurobacterium sp. | reverse complement strand
CCCATAGCGGCGGGGAAACACCCGTTCTCATTCCGAACACGGAAGTTAAGCCCGCCAGCGCCGATGATACTGCCCTGGAGACGGGGTGGGAAAGTAGGGTGGTGCCAGGCTTTTTTATTTCTTCTATTTAAAGTCTTTTGAAGTAATTTCATGAAAAAATTATAAGAGAATCTATTTTATCTGTTATGTTTGCTAAATTCATTTCTGAATAAAAACTTTTCCGAGTTTTTTTGTCCGGTTGGAGAAAAGATTTCCTCTTTGAAAATCGCATTGAATTGTATGAAATTTCTAAAAGAATATTTTCTTTAAAGGAAAGGAATTGCCCTTTCCTTTAGACCGTTATTTTTTCAAGAATTTCTTCCGGTAATCCTTTTAGTTCTTGTATCTTATTGATATTTCCAAGCTCCCTTTTTCCGTTAATATTTATAACTATTATTCTTCCAAATCCTTTATTATACTTATTGCTGAAATCGTAGATTCCTCCGATAACAGTAAGCTCTTTTTTTTCTATAGAAGTTTGATATCGTTTCACAGCGATTTCTACCTGCCAATTTACATTTTCTTCAATTGCTTTTAGTACGTTATCATTCTTGCTTATATTTTTTAAAGGTATCTGAAGGTGGTCGAGCTCGTATCTTATACTTTGTTTTTCATTTTTGTAACCGGACAAGAATGTTTTAATGGCTCCGCAATCTGTATGACCTAGTATAAGCAACACAGGCGTTTTTAAGTTTAGCACTCCAAAATCAACAGAGCCGAGGTTGTTTTCTATCTGATTTCCTATGTTTCTTATTACAAAGATTTTGTTTACTGCTTCTTTTGTAAAGATTTCTGTCTGTACCCTGGAGTCAGAGCAGGTTATAAGTGTAATTTGTGGATTTTGGGAGAGGGCATGGTCTTTGAAAAACTCCTCGGTTTTTTCTTCTACAAAACGGTTGTTGCATAAGAAGATTTCTTGAATCAACTTTTTTTTACTGCTTTCCATAGTTTCTCTCCTTATTTTTACATTATTTTAACATTTTCAAGGACTTAAAGTTGATGAGAAGCTTTGGCTTTATTTTGATACAATAAGGGGCAACTTAATCTACAGTTTGAAGGGAGAAAGATGCGATATATTGAGTATTTAAAATTTCCGGTTGCTTCAACATCCTATATTGTTCTTTTCTTCTCCTTGATTTTAATAGCTGCCATTTTCATTTTGGTTGTAGCTTTGATAAGAGGCCTTTATCAAAAGAAAAGGTATAAATTTTCTTTCCTGAAAGAGGCTATTGAGCGTGGTTTAACGGAAGAGGAAGCGGAGATTTTGTGGAATTACTCCTTAAAAGAGGGAAGAGACCCATTCCTTGCCCTTGAATTTAAAGCTGCTTTTGAAAAGGTTATTGACCTTTATCTGGATGAAGTTTCATCTCCTGATGAAGTTCTTGTTGCTGAAATACGGGAGAAACTTGGATTTGATGTTGTCCCATATTTTTCTCCTATTGTAACGACTAAGGATATTGAGCTTTTTCAACCGGCAAAAGTTGAGATAAAAGAAGGTTATTCTGCTGAAATTGTTCTTTTTGATAAAGATGAAAAGTATATGTACTGGGCCTTTGCCGATCCATTTCCAAAGAATAGAGTTTCTATAGGAGAAGAAGTTGTTCTGACTTTTTTAAGGAGAGGAGATGCTATCTATAAATTTAAAGTGTCCGTTCTTGATGTTTATGAAGAGAAAGGTCGCTTGATTATAAAGCTTCCACACACTTTTAATTTGACAAGATATCAAAGAAGAAATTATGCCAGGGTGGAAGTTGATATTCTTTGCAAAGTCGGTGTTTTGAGTGAGAGCAGATGGAAGTGGCATGAGGGAAGATTAAGAGATATAAGCATAGGTGGTGCTAAGGTTTTCTTTCCTTACAGCGGTACACGACCTGAAATCTCCGTTCTTTCAGAAGTGAAACTTGAATTTTTCCTTGATGGAAGGCCCTTTTCTTTAAATGGGATTATCGTGAATGAGGACTTAAGAGATAAGGTGTTGTGTATAGGTGTGGAGTTTAAAGATTTGAAAGAATCCGATCAGCAATTTATATACAAGTTTATAAAGAAGGAGCAGAGAAAGCTTGCAGAACTTTATGTGAGAAATAGGGAATGAAAAAAGGGCTTTTAGTGTTTCTTAAACAGAGAAATTTGCTGATAAAAAGAGAGGAGTATTCGCTGAGATTATTAAGAGAAGAGTTTGAAAGTCTTTATAATGATATAAGCAGGCTGGAAGTTGAATATTCGAAAATCAATGGCTATTTGGATGAAACTGTTTATGTGGCTGATATTGCGTTTTTTTCCGGTTACGGGAATTTGCTTTTGAAAAGATTGAAAGACTTAAAGTCTAATATGGATATTTTAAATGGAAAGATTGAGGAGCAGAAGGAGAAACTTTCAAAATTGAATGCTGAAAAAAAGGCCGTTGAAAAGTATTTAAAAAGGAAGGAAAGAGAAGATTTTATTTTTCAGCTTATTCAGGAAGGGAGACTTGCCGATGAAGTTTTTAGCAGGAGTTTTGCTGCTTATGATGCTGACTCAGCCGATTAGTATTTCTGCTTTTGCTCAAGGAACTGAGAATATAGAGATAGAAAAAGAGTTAAAGCGTTTGGAAGAATTGAGAGATAAGATAAATGCTTTAATAAATAGAAAAGAAGACATTTTAAAAAAAATTGAGGAAGAGAGGAAAAAGCTTGCTGATGAGAAGAAAGCTTTTGAAGATGAGGTAAAGGCTGTTAGGAATGGAAGGTATAAAAAACTTGCCACGATATTTTCGAAAATGGACCCGGAACTTGCGGGGCAGAAGATTTCCGCAATGGATAATATGACGGAGGCAGCATATATTTTCCTTAATATGAAAGAGAGGTATGCAGGTCAGATTCTTAACTATGTGACTCCCGAAAAGGTAAAAGAAGTAGTGAGTATAATGATTGAGATAAAAAATAATAGAGAAAAAAAATAGCGGTGGTGAAATTTTTGTATGGAATTGGGTTTGGAAAGTGATAAAAAAGTAGATATTTGTCATCTTCGTCCTTGGTCTTTTTCAAAAGTTCAGAAGGCTAAAAGGTGTGCTTACGACTTTTATTGGACTTATGTAGAGAAACAGAAGCCTGCGGAGCGGGCGGATTTTTTTGTTCTTGGGAGCGGTGTCCATTTTATTCTGGAAAATGCCATAGAAACGGTTTTTAAGCGGTGTAGGCCTTTAAATTATGGACTTTTAAGCTATTTTTTTGAAAAGTTTAAAGAATTTGAGCCGGATATTCCTTATGAAAAGGTTAAGCCTTTTTTTCCAAACATTCTGAATTATGTTAATAGCCAGATTCGTAAAATTGATAGGATAAAATTTTTCCATTCCGAAGTTGATTTGTGTGTGGATATGGATTTGCAACCGGTTGAATTCAATGCTAAAACCGCATTTATAAGAGGAAAACTTGATTTTATTTTTGCTATCGAAGACACTCTCTATATAGTTGACCATAAAACAAACAGAAGTAGGGAGTTTACAAACAGAGTTAAGACTCAGCTTAGGTGGTATGCTCTTCTTGCGGGGGCGAAGTTTCCGGAGTTTAAAAAACTTGTCCTTGAAATACACAATGTTCGTTACGGAACTGTTCAAAGGTTTGTTTTTACCGAGAGGGATATAATGAATTTTCAAGTTAAACTTCTTCCGGTTATAGAGATGACCGAAGGGGAGTTTTTTGGGAAGACTTTTTCCGAGTTGATACCTTCTCCTTCATCCTCTAACTGTCGTTGGTGTGATTTCAGGCATATATGTCCGACTAAGAAACGGAGGAAAGGCTAAATTGGCTGAAAAGCTTGGGCTTAAAGAGCTTATCGCTATGGGTGTAGGTGGGATGATAGGAGGGGGCATCTTTTCCGTCCTTGGTGTGGCTGTCGGTTTTGCAGGGAATGGAGCTCCGTTGTCTTTTCTAATAGATATGTTTATTGCCCTTGCTGCGGGGTATCATTATATAAAGCTTGCTCTTACTTTTAGGGATGACGGTGCAAGCTATACCTATCTAAAAAGAGCTTTTCCCAATAAGTCTTTTGTCGCTGATATTGAAGGTTGGGTTGTGATTGTCGGTTATATAGGAACTCTTGCTCTTTATGCTTTTACCTTCGGTGCTTACGGTGCCGATCTTTTTGGGCTTCCCGATTCGACCATTTTAAGAGTAGTTTTTTCGATAGGAATGCTGCTGTTTTTCTTTTTTATAAACCTTAGAGGTGTAAGAAGCTCAGGGGTGACAGAGGATATTATTGTTTATACAAAGATAGCTATTCTTACAGGTTTTGCTGTTATAGGGCTTTTAAATGTTGATGCGAGTAGATTTGTTCCGCTTCTTAATAAAGGAGTTTCTCCCGTGTTTCTTGGAGCGGCAGTGATTTTCGTTGCTTATGAAGGTTTTCAGCTTATTACAAATGCTGTTAGGGAAACGGAAAATCCGGAAAAAAATATACCGAAAGGTATATACGGCTCAATTTTGATAACAGGATTTATCTATCTTATTCTTGCTGTTGTGGCTGTGGGTGCTCTTCCTTATACTCAGCTTGTCGATGCGAAGGAGTATGCCCTTGCTGCTGTGGCGCAACCTGTGCTTGGAGAACTTGGAAAGGTTTTAATATCGCTTGCTGCTCTTATGGCAACAAGTTCAGCTGTGAATTCTACTCTTTTTGGTGCTTCAAGGATGATGGCAGAGATGGCCGAGGAAAAGATAATGCCTTCTGTTCTTGCAAAAAGGGATAGAGTGGATGTCCCCTATTTGGCTCTTGCCGTTATGACTGTTTTTGCGATTTTTTTTACTGCAGCCGGTACTTTAAATATTATTGCGGAATTTTCAAGTATGACTTTCTTACTGGTTTCTATAGGTGTTTCCATAGCAAATATAAAACTTAAAGGAAAAACGGGCGCTCGCCTTGATATAGCATTTTTAGGGCTTATTCTTATGACGATTACTGTTGTTACTATAATGGTATATCTTGCTTCGCATAATTTGCAGGAACTTGTTAGTATAATGTTGCTTTATCTGCTGGTTGTTTCAACTTTTTTTGTTTATAGGAAAATTTATCATAAAACGGAGATTTAAATGAAATTTATAGGAGCTCATGTTAGTGCTGCCGGGGGAGTCTCAAACGCTCCTTTAAATGCAAAAAATATAGGAGCAAAGGCTTTTGCCCTTTTTACAAAAAATCAGAGAAGATGGTCTGCGAAGCCTATTCATTCCGGAGAGATTGAAAAGTTCCATATTAACCTTGAAGAATCTGGAATTTCTACCGAGCATATACTTCCTCATGATAGCTATCTTATAAACCTCGGTCATCCGGATAAGGAAAAGAGAAAGAAATCTTTTGATGCGTTTCTCGATGAGGTTCAGAGGTGCGAGTTGCTTGGATTAAAATATCTTAATTTTCATCCGGGTAGTCATCTTCGGCTTGTTTCCGAGGACGAGTGTCTTGCAATCGTCGGGGAGTCTTTGAATAGAATACTTGAGATAACCGAAGGGGTTACTCTTGTTATAGAAAATACTGCAGGCCAGGGAAGTAACGTTGGGTATCGGTTTGAGCATCTTGCTTACATAATTGATAAGGTTGAGGATAAATCCCGTGTGGGTGTTTGTCTTGATACATGTCACCTGTTCGCAGCCGGTTATGATATCCGTACAAGGGAAGCTTACGAAAAGACAATGAGAGAATTTGAGGAAATTATTGGGTTTAAATATCTTAAAGGTGTTCATCTTAACGATGCCAAGTCTAAATTGGGAAGTCGTGTAGATAGACATCATTCGATAGGGAAAGGGAATCTTGGAATAGATTCTTTTAGCTTTTTAATGAATGATGAGCGGTTTAGTAACGTTCCGATGGTACTTGAAACTATAGAGCCAATACTTTGGCCGAAGGAGATAAAGCTTCTTTATGGTTTAATGGAGGAGTAAGGGAAACTTCCCTTACTCAAGTCCCATTTTTTTAATTTTTCCGGGTTTTATGAAGCTTACAAGTTCTTCAAGAGTAGATGCAAGAATTTTTACGTTGCTAATTCCTTTATTTCTTAAATAGATGTATGCCATTGCGGCTTTTAATTTCCCGGCACAGAACAGACAAAGAAGTTTTTCTTCGGTAAGCTCGTTTAATCTGTCCGGTAGTTGGTGTATCGGAATATTTATCCCAAATTTATCAAGAGATATAAAAGATGTTTCTTTTTCATCTCTTACATCCACTAATATTGCTTTTCCTTCCTTCCAAAGGTTTAAAAATTTTTCAGCAGGTATTTTGCTTTCGCCGTTAGCCCAAAATTTGAAGTCCATCTCTTTTAGAAGCTTATCCACCTTGCCCTCCTTTCTTTATTTTCGAAATTATTTCCCTTAATTTTTCAGCTGTTTTGCAACAGATGGTTTTGTCTTTGTAAAAGTTTCTCTGGTAGATTGTAGCAAATTCATTTCCTAATGTTCTTAACTCCGGATTTTTTATTCTTTTGACGAAGGTTTCAAGAGGTTCGTTGTGTTTTTTTGTATAACCTTGTTTTTTCATAGCTTCGTAGAATTCTTCTACCGGAGTTTTACGGCTTTTAACAAAAATAATCATTATTGTAAAAATGAAAATAGTTGATACTACATATACCGATGTGTCGGTGGATACTATTTTTTTTAGATGGGGGAAAGAGGGAAGTTTTTTTTCTCTAAATGGTTTCCCAAGATTTGATAATGTTTTGATTTGGGTGTTGAAGTCGTAATTTATTATGGCGTTTATGAAATAGTAATTGAGGGTGTCAAATATTAGAGGGATTTTTTCCTTGAAAGATGTTTCCTTTTTTGTAGTGTTTTCCTCTGTTCTGTTTTTTCTCTCTTTCTGTTGGGGGATACCAAAGGTTGGTTCGAAGTGATGCCATTTTCCGTTCATATAATATTCAACCCATATATGGGCGTTTTTTCCTCTTACTATGTAGTAGTTTCCGTAGGGGTTAAACTCTGCCGAGTAAAAACCTGCTACGAGCCGTGCAGGAATTTTTTTAGTTCTAAAAATTATAGTGGCGGCGCTGGCAAAGTATTCACAATTCCCTCTGGGATTTTTAAGGAAAAATTCTTTTAAAGAGCCTGGGAGGGCGGAAAGGGAATATTTGAAGTTTTTCCTTAAAAACAGAAGAATTTCTTTCGGTAATTTTTCTTTGGATATGTTACCAAATCGTTTTCTTATAAAGTTTTCTATTTTGGGAAGGGGAGGTATCGAAAGGTATATCTCTTTGTCTTTTTCGTTTAAGGTTTCTTCAAAGTTGTTTGTAATGACGGAGATACCTGAGTACTTTACTCTCTTTGTTATTCTTTTTGGGGATACGAAGAAGTTGTTCTCTTTTTTGGCTTTTATACCGGAAATTTGTAGTGGTACGTTTAAAAGGGGTAAGTATTTGTCTCTGTAGGGTTCAAGTATCACTGTTTGGTAAATGCGTTTTCCTTTAAGCTTTATTTTACTCGGTGGTGTTTTTATGTGGGTCCATCTATTATTTTTAAACTTTTCGAAGGTGATGCTTCTAAAATAAGGATTTTCCCGCAATTTTTTCGTTCTGACTCGCATAAATATAGCGTTGGTTTCCTGAATATTTTTGACTGTTCCGAGGTTAACGCTATTTGAAAAGCCGGTAATGCCTGTGGAGCTTTTGGGCATTAAATTGAAAAGAGGTGCTTGGGTTCTGGGTAGTATTAGAAAAAATAGAACGGTTATCGGTATTGAGATAGTTACGAATGATAATCCGAATTGAAAGATTTTGAAAAGGTCGGTTTTTGAAAGGGTAATCTCTCTGTTTTCCGATAGAAATGTTAAAAGAATAAGTCCTGTGATAGTAATTACTGTTTCTGCCAGAAAAAGAAATAGAAATTTTACGTTGAGAAGGAATATTGATGAGGCGGTGAAAAGGAATAGGGATAGGGTAAATATTTGGTAAAAATCCCTTTCGGTTTTTCTTTCTACCAGTTTAACGGAAAGGAGAAAAATCAATGTTTCTGTTATAGGCCGGATAAGATTTGACATTGATAGAGTTGATAGAAAAAATAGTGCGCCGAAAACGGATACGATATTGAGGATTGTTCTGTTTTCAATGTATCTCTTCTCTTTTTCCTCGATTATGGAAACAATGACAGTTATCAGAAAAAAGCCGGAAAGGATGGGATTTATAAATGGCAATACGGTAATACTTCCCACAATGGCAGATAGTAGAGATGATATGAATAGAGCTTTATATATCGGTACTGTTTTCATCTTTTTCCTCTGGATATGTGGCAAGGAGTTCCAGAATTTTTCTTTTGGTTTTTTTTGTTTTATCGGGTTTAATTAAAATTTCTCCGCTTTTGAATCCTACGGCTCTGTTTTTCCAAAGTTTTGTGATTGCGTAAGTTGCTTTGGAAAGTTTTTGTTCAATGGTGCCGGAGAATTTATTTAATTCGATTATAATCGGTTCTTCTCCTTCCTTTCTGATAAACTCTTTTGTGTAAAATTTATCTTTCTTTGCAAATATTTTCCAATGGATTTTTTTCTGTTCGTCTCCGGGTTTATAGTTGCGTATTTTTTTAAATTCTTCGCTTCCGGTAGTTTCGGTTCCGTTTTTTCTACTTTCTTTCTCCGGAGATGTCAGGGGTGTCAATTCGGTTTTAATAGGTTTTGGATAAACAATAAGGTTGGAGTTAATCTCAATTGCTTTTTCAAGATAAAAAAATCCGAAAGGAAATGGGGATTTTAACAAAGCTGACAGTTTGGTTGTTTTTCCTCTTTTAGGAAATACCACTTCTGCGATTTTTCCTTCTTCTCCTTTCCTATCTATTACCGGGAAAATAGTTTCGTTACCATTAATTACAGCTTTTATAAGGAACGAAGGTAGAAATTTTTTTCCGTTTTCTATCTTTATTTTGAATATTCCGGTAGTTTCGGCGAATATTTCTCCTAATGGGTTAAACTGTATATTAAGTGAAGAAAGATTTTTCCTGCCGATGGTTCCCGATATTCCCATTACCGTTAACAGAAATGATGCTATCAGGTATAGTAAATTATTTCCCGTATTAACGCCGGCAACTCCGATGAGAATGGTTACGGTTATAAATATCCAACCAATTTTGGTTATTTTTAAGCGGGTGGTTTTACTTCGCCTATAAGAGATTTTATCACCTCCTGGAAAGAAAGGGATTCGAACTTTTCATCGGGGATAATTCTATGGGGGATAACGAAGGGAGCAACAGCTATAACATCTTCCGGTATTAGAAAGTCTCTTCCCTCAATGTAAGCATTTGCTTTTGCGAGTTTTGTTAATATTTCCGTTCCTCTTACTGAAAGGCCGTATCTGAAAAATTTGTTCTTTCTTGTTTTCCAGGCTATTTCGACGATATATTTCCCAATTTTTTCAGAAACATAGACTTTTTTGCATAGATTTATCGCTTCCTTTACCTCCTCTTTTGATATGATGGGCTCTATTTCGTTCATTCTTTCTCGAGTATCTTTGCCTCTTATTATAGCTATTTCCGATTCGATGTCCGGGTATCCTATTTCCGCTTTTGAGGTGAATCTGTCAAGTTGAGATTCGGGAAGAGGGTAAGTTCCTATCTGTTCGATGGGGTTTTGAGTGGCAATTACGAAAAAAGGTTCGGGTAGCTTGTATGTTGTTCCGTCAACGGTTGCCTGTTTTTCTCCCATAGCTTCAAGTAGTGCACTTTGAGTTTTGGGCATTGCTCTGTTTATTTCGTCCATAAGGACGATGTTGTTAAAAAGAGGACCTTTCTTGAATTCGAAATTACCCGATTCTTTGTTGAATATTGAAACACCCGTAATGTCGGAAGGCATAAGGTCTGGAGTACATTGAATCCTTCCGAAAGATAAATTCAAAACTTTTGCAATTCCCAGAGCAAGGGATGTTTTTCCGACGCCTGGAATATCTTCAATGAGCAGATGGCCTTCGGAAAGAAGTGTAAGAATGGTTATTTTTATAACCTGTTCTTTCCCTTTTATATAATTTCCAAGAGTTTTTATACACAGCTTTAACTTTTCTTCCATTGAATTCTCCTTTTTCCGGATTTAATTTATACTCAAGTTTTTAATAGGGAAGTTTGTTGTTAAAAAGAATTATTATTTTTATAGTACAGTTCTTTAAAAAACTAAGGAGGGGTTATGAATTTTAGCAGTATAGAGTTGATAAAGAGTTCCTGGCAGGATTTAAAAGAAAATTGGAAGCCATTTTACACGGTAGCATCAATATACGGAATTTCACTTCTTGCAATACAGATAGTTGCAGAGCTTCTTGCCTTCGTTCATCTCGGACTTTTGGGAGGGGCGATTTCAGCTATCTTTTCCATATTGCTTGGGGGAGGTTTTATCTTTTTTCTTTTAAAATTTATAAAGAGAGAATCAGTACAGATTATTGACCTATTCCGTCTATTTGAAGATATGGGGCTTGGAGCCAATTATGTGGTGATGTCTATTTTGAAGAGTGCTTTGGTGGCTATAGGTTTTTTACTTCTTTTTATTCCAGGTGTCTATCTCGCTGTGGGTTATATTTTCGCTCCTTATCTTGTGATAGATAAAGGATTTTCTCCGTGGCAGGCACTTGAGGAAAGCAGGAAAAGGGTGCATAAAAATTGGTTTCAGTTTTTCATATTTGTTCTTGTTCTTGCCGTTTTAAATATTATAGGGGCCATACCTCTTGGATTGGGTCTTATCGTTACTATTCCAATTACATATGTTGCTACTACTAAGCTATATGGCCTTGTGTTCGGGGAGGAGGTTTAAGTGTTCTTTCACTTTTTCTCCGAGTTCGTATATATTTCCGGCTCCGAGAGTCAGAAGTATATCTCCCGGTTTCAAATTTAATAAGAGGAGTTTTTCGGCTTCGCTGAAATTTTTTACATAAGTTGCACCGGTTGCTTGGGCCAGTTTTTTCCCGGAGATACCTTTTCTGGGAGACTCACCTGCCGCATAGACCGGAGTTATTATTAAATTGTTGATTTTTTTCAGAGATTCGATAAACTCGCTCCATAACAGAGCGGTTCTTGAGTATCTGTGAGGTTGAAATGCAACATAAATTTTGCGGTTAGGGAAGGCCTCTTTTAGCCCTTCATAAGTTGCTTTGATTTCTGTCGGATGATGTCCGTAATCGTCAAATATCATTACGTCGGATGGGTTACCTTTGAATTCCATTCTTCTTTTTGCATTTTTGAAGGAGGATAAACTTTTTGCGATACTTTGGAAAGAGATGCCGGCTTCGAGTCCTACAGCAATTGCAGCAATGGCGTTAAGGGTATTGTGTTTGCCGGGAAGTTCAAGTGCTACTTTACCGAGTTTACTTCCTTTATAGAAAACGTCAAAAGAGTTTTTCCCGTTTGATGTAGTGCGGTTTTCCGCATAAAAATCAAATTCTCGGTTAAATCCGTAGAGAACTTTTTTCTTGTATATTTCAGGAAGGATGGATATAACGTTCTCGCACTCTCCGCACAGGAAAACTTTTCCGTAAAAAGATGTTCTATTGGAAAATTGCAAAAAGGAGTTTTTTATATTTTCCAGACTTTTATAAAAGTCCAGATGATCTGCGTCAATGTTTGTTATTATACTTATCGATGGGAGTAACTTTAAAAATGTTCCGTCACTTTCGTCGGTTTCCGCTATCATTATGGAGCTTTTTCCAAAATGTGCATTTTTTTCGTTCAGAAAGCTAAGTTTTCCGCCGACCAGTATAGTGGGATCTATATTTGTGTCATAAAAAACTTTTGAAATCATAGAGCTTGTGGTAGTTTTGCCATGAGTACCCGCAACAGCTATACTTTCTTTAAATCTCATAAGTTCCGATAAAGCATCACATCTTGGAATTACCGGAATACCCTTTTCTTTTGCGGCAACTATTTCCGGATTTGTCTCCTTGGCAGCGGTTGTGTGGATTACGACATCAGCATTTTCTATGTTTTCTTTCTTATGTCCTATGTAAACTTTGATGTTTTCTCTTTTTAAAAAATTTATAGTGTCGTTTTCTCTTATATCTGAACCTGTGACGTTGTACCCTTCTTTTTTA
>JALSLT010000068.1 GCA_026988135.1 Desulfurobacterium sp. | reverse complement strand
TTGAAATGGCCTGAGTTTGAAACTATAGCTCCGTCCTTCATCAGGTTAAAGTGCTCTTCTCTTATTACGTGAATGTTTCCGGTAACTGTGCAGAATATATCTCCAATCTTTGCCGCTTCACTCATCGGCATTACTCTGAAGCCGTCCATTCTTGCTTCAATCGCCTTTATCGGGTCAACCTCTGCAACTATCATTTCAGCTCCCATACCTGCGGTCCTCATCGCAAGCCCTCTTCCGCACCATCCGTATCCTGCAACAACAAATACGGACCCTGCCAAAAGCCTGTTTGTAGCTCTTAATATTCCGTCAATTGTTGATTGTCCCGTTCCGTACCGGTTGTCAAAAAGGTGTTTTGTTAGAGCTTCATTAACTGCTATTACAGGATATTTCAAAACACCATCTTTTGCCATTGCTTGAACTCTTATTACTCCGGTTGTTGTTTCTTCTGTTCCACCTATCACTTTTTCAACAAGTTCAGGATATCCTTTGTGGAGAGTTGATATAAGGTCGGCTCCATCATCCATGGTTATGTCAGGTTCTTTTGAGAGAACTGTTTTTATATGTTCGTAGTAGGTTTTTTCATCTTCCCCTTTTATTGCAAACACCGGGATATCATAGTGCTTTACAAGGGCAGCTGCAACATCATCCTGAGTTGACAAAGGATTACATGCGCAAAGGTAAACTTCTGCTCCTCCATCTTTTAAAGTTCTTACAAGGTTTGCCGTTTCTGTTGTTACGTGGAGACAGACGCCAAGTTTTATTCCTTTTAAAGGTTGCTCTTTTATAAATCTGTTTTTTATCTCCTTTCTTAAAACCGGCATGTCCATTTCAGCCCATTCAATTCTATCTTTTCCTTTATCTGCAATGGATAAATTCCCTACATGATAGTCCATTTCAACCCCCTATTCCTTTCTCTCTAAGTTCTTCAATCACTTCGGTTAGTTTGTCTATGAATGTTATATTTTCTTTCATAGTTCCAATTGTTATTCTTATACATGTTGGGAATCCGTATCCATCCATCGCTCTAACGATAATTCCTTTATGGATAAGTTTTTCAAATACTTTCCTTGTTGGGAGACCCGTATCTATAAGGATAAAGTTTGTGTAAGTTGGTACATATTCCAACCCTAATTTTTCAAACTCTTTGTATAGATATTTTTTTCCTTCTTCATTTACAACCTGGGATTGTTTTATAAACATTTTATCTTCTATTGCAGCAACACCTGCGACTTGAGCAGGTCTGGTAACGTTGAAAGGTTGCCTGATTCTGTTCATGTCAGCAATGATTTCCTCTTTCGCAACGGCATATCCAAGTCGAAGTCCGGCAAGCCCGTATATTTTTGAGAAAGTGCGAGTTACTAAAATATTTTTATCATAGATATACTCAATGCCGTTTTCAATATCAAAACCGGCACCGATTGCATATTCGTAGTAGGCTTCGTCAAGGACAAGAAGAACATCATCGGGAAATTCTTTTAAAAACTCTTCAAACTCCTTTTTAGAAAAAGCTGTGCCTGTTGGGTTGTTTGGGTTTGCAAGAAAAACAACGGTAGTTTTATCATCTATCGCATCAAGGTGTGCTTTTAAATCCATGTAGTAGTCATCTTTCGCTTTAACAACTTTATGCTCCGCCCCTGCAAGCTGAACAACTATAGGATAGACTGCGAAAGATTTTTCACTGTAAACCGCATTAACTCCCGGGCGAAGATAAGCCCTTGCAATAATGTCAAGTGCTTCGTTTGATCCAAGTCCTACAAATATGTTTTCCGGTTTAACGTTAAGGTGCTTTGCCAGTGTGTTTTTTAAATAATAGGAGTTGCCGTCAGGATATCTGTGGAGATTTTTTAAATCTCCAATTATTGCCTGGACACCTTTTGGTGAGGGACCGAGTGGATTTTCATTTGAAGCAAGTTTAATGATATTTTTAATTCCAAGCTCTTTTTCAAGTTCCTCTATCGGTTTTCCCGGTTCGTAAACGTGAACTTTTTTTATCTGTTTAGACAATTCAAACATTCTCTTCTCCCGACTTTCATATTTTCAAATAAATTATAGCAAGGAAGATAGTTTCTTGCTAATAATGGAAACAGAGATGATAAAATTTTCAGATATAAAGGAGGTTGGCAGAAGATGAGTAAAAAAATAAGGTTGGGAGTTAATATAGATCATGTTGCTACGGTTAGAGAGGTTAGGAAAACATTCGAACCTGATCCTGTTCATGCTGCTGTTATTGCCGACCTTGCCGGTGCAGATCAGATTACGCTTCACCTGAGAGAAGATAGAAGACATATTCAAGATAGGGATTTAATGCTTATTAAGGAGGTAATTCACTCTAAAATAAACCTTGAAATGGCAGCTACAGATGAGATGCTTTCAATAGCTCTCTCTGTGAAACCGCACCAGGTTACTCTTGTTCCTGAGAAGCGGGAAGAGGTAACAACCGAAGGTGGCCTTGATGTTGCCGGACAAAAAGACCGAATTAAGTATGTTGTTGAGAAATTAAAAAAATCAGATATAGAAGTTAATCTTTTCATAGATCCGGATGAAAACCAGGTAAAAGCTGCTTTCGAAGTTGGTGCCGATGCCGTTGAGCTTCATACGGGAGAGTATGCCCATGCAATTACACGAGAGGATAAAGAAAATGAGATTGAAAGGCTAAAGGAAGCGGCTAAGTATGGAAAATCTTTAGGACTTAAAATTTATGCCGGACACGGTCTTACATATAAAAATGTCGGACTTGTTGCTCGGATAGAAGAGATAGAAGAACTTAATATTGGGCATTCAATAGTGGCAAATGCTGTTCTTAAAGGGCTTACCGATGCTGTTAGAGAGATGAAAGAGCTTATAAACGGGATATTATGATACTGTCTTGTGGTGTTGATATAGTTTCCAATAAGCGCATTGATGATATATTAAATAAGTGGGGAGTCCGTTTTTTAGGAAAAGTATTTCCTGAAGGGGTTGATTACTGTTATAAGAAGAGGGTGGGTGAAATAACAGGATGTATAGCGGCAAGGTTTGCTTTGAAAGAGGCGATAATCAAGGCGGTTTCAACAATGGGGGTTAATATTACTTTTTCCGATATTGTGATTGAAAATGGAGGGAAGGATTTAAATGTTTTTGTGAAAGACTTACCTTATAAACTTTTATATTCTATATCTCATGAGAAGGAATATTCGATTGCTTTTGTAAATATTATCAAGGAGAGTTAAATGCCTGATAAAAAGTATGTAACTATTTTTCTGGAAGGAAGACGAATCAGAGTTCCCGAGGGATATACTGTTATAGAAGCTTTATGGGATACCGGACACGATATAAAAAGAGGTGTTGGTTGCCTTTCGGGTTTGTGTGGAGCGTGTGCTGTAGCTTACCTTGAACCCGGTGGGAAAAGGGTGAAATTTGGATTGGGATGTCAGACAATTGTAAAGGAGAAAATGGACATAACAGTTATGCCTTTTTTTCCTTCAAGAATGGCAAAATATGATATTTCAAACATGGAGAAGCCAATAGATAAACTTCTTGAAATATATCCGGAACTTAATATGTGTAAAAGTTGCGGTTTCTGTTCTGTTGCTTGTCCCGAATGGATAAATGTTTCAAAAGTTATGTCTTATCTGAAAGACGGTAGGTATGAAGAAGCTACGGAGATGATGTTTGATTGTATTCTTTGTGGTCTTTGCGCTTCAAGATGTCCCAGGGGAATTGCTCCTCAAATTATTTCTTTGTTTGTTCAGAGAGCTATTGAAAAAGACAGACCCGTACCGGAAAATTTGAGAAATCGGTTAAAAGAGATAGAAGATCTTAAAGATGAGGAGATATGGGGAAATATTTTGAAAATGGATGAGAAATCCCTGAAAGATTTTTGTGAGAAAGTTAGAAAGGAGAGCGATTGATGTATTCAAAAGAGCTTCTTGAGCAAATATTTATTGTAGAAAATACCAGAGAATCTCGTTTTAATAGGAAAATACCATCTTTATCCGGAGAAAAGAAAAACTTTCTGCTTGAAACGTTCCACCCTGATTTTAAAGCTTCAGCTTTCCGAACATTACGAGTTGGTGTTAATAGGGGTGATGGAACTGTTCATGAGATAGCCGATCTTCTGGAGGCTTTCAGTATTTTTGATTATAGAGATATAGATTTTGAAATTCCGGAAGCTGAGACGGATGTTCTCGTTTTAGGTGGTGGCGGAGCCGGAATAACGGCTGCTCTTTTTGCCGAAAGTGCCGGAGCAAAAGTTGTTCTCGCAACAAAGTTAAGACTTGGGAATTCAAATACTATAATGGCTCTTGGGGGAATGCAAGCAAGTGTTGGAGAGGAAGATTCTCCTGTGAAGCATTTTACCGATACGGTAGTTGCTGGTCAATTCAAGGGAAAAAAAGAACTTGTAAAAGTTATGGTTTCCGATGGTCCTCAAATAGTTAAATGGTTAATGGATTTGGGTGTTAATTTTGATAGGGATGAAAAAGGAAATTTGCTAACAAAAATGGCCGGTGGTTCATCAGTAGCAAGGATTTTATCCATTGGGGACTATACCGGTTTAAACATTGTTAAAATACTAAAAGATGAAATCAGAAACAGGGAAAATATAGATATTTTTGAGTTTTCACCTGTTGTTGAGTTGACAACGAGTGAGTTTGGTGAGTGCAATGGTGCTGTCATTTTTGATTTGGAGCGGAAACAGTTTTTTCTTATAAAGGCAAAGGCTGTTATTCTTGCAACCGGTGGTTCGGGAAGGCTTCATATTCAGGGATTTCAAACGTCAAACAACTTCGGAGCTACCGGTGATGCTATAGTTCTTGCTTATAGAGCCGGTGCAAAGCTTGAAGGACTTGACTCTTTCCAGTATCACCCTACAGGGATTGTTTATCCAGATCATATGGTTGGTGTTCTTGTAACAGAGGCGATAAGGAGTTTAGGTGCTCATCTTGTAAACAGTAAAGGTAAGAGATTTATAAATGAACTTGAAACAAGAGATGTTGTATCTGCGGCGATGATAAAAGAATGTGAAGAAGGTAGGGGAATTGTCGCGCCGTCGGGTAGGGTTGGCGTATGGCTTGATACTCCGGTAATTACGGAAAAAAGAGGAAAAGGATTTTTGAGGGAAAAATTCCCGGCTCTTTACAGGATGTTTAGAAGAATAAAAATTGACATAGAGAATCAACCGCTTCTCGTATATCCTACTCTTCACTATCAAAACGGTGGAATTTTAATAGATGAAAAAGGGGAAACTACTGTTAAAAACCTTTTTGTTGCCGGTGAGGCTGCAGGTGGAATTCATGGAAGAAACAGATTGATGGGAAATTCCCTCCTTGATATTTTTGTTTTTGGTAGAAGAGCAGGTCTCTCTGCTGCAAGAAGAAAATTTAATGAACCGGGAAAGCAAACCTTGAACCATGTTGATAAATACTATAAGGAGCTTAAAAATTTAAGAATAACAACAGTTGCCAAAACACCAAGGATTTTCCAGGAATTTATAGTTGTGAAGTAGGAGGGCTCTACGTAACGTAGAGCCTTTAATTTAAAATTTAGGAAAATTGTTAATATTAAGTTCTTTTTCAAGCTTATATCCGACAGCATAAAGAGTTTCTTCATCAAAAGCTTTTCCTATTAGCTGGATGCCGACAGGAAGTCCCTTACTATCAAAGCCACATGGCATTGAAAGACCCGGAAGTCCTGCAAGGTTAAGGGCGATTGTGAATATATCCGACAGGTACATCTTTATGGGATCATCAGTTTTTTCTCCTATTTTAAACGCTGTAGTAGGAGCAACTGGTGTTACGATAAAATCAATCTTTTCAAATGCTTTCTGGAAATCTTGATAAATGAGAGTTCTTACTTTTTGAGCTTTAAGGTAATAAGCATCGTAATAACCGGCACTCAAAGTATATGTCCCTATCATTATTCTTCTTTTTACTTCGTTTCCAAATCCTTCTGCTCTTGTTTTACAGTACATATCTATCAAATCTTGATATTCTTTTGCTCTGTATGTGTATCTTACTCCATCAAATCTTCCAAGGTTTGATGATGCTTCTGCAGGTGCAATGATGTAGTACGTTTCAACAGCGTAAGATGTGTGAGGTAAGGATATCTCTTCTATTTCCACTCCCAAACTTTCAAGGGTTTTTACAGCTTCCATAACTTCTTCTTTTACTTCAGAATCTATCCCTTCAACAAAATACTCTTTTGGTAATCCTGCTTTTAAACCTCTTATATCGTTGTTAAGGGCTTCAAGGTAGTTTGGTATCGGAAGTTTTGCACTTGTTGCATCTTTTGAATCAAGTCCTGAGATTACGTTAAGGAGAAAAGCGTTATCTTCTATGTTTTTTGTTATCGGCCCTATCTGGTCAAGAGAGGATGCAAAAGCGGTTAGTCCATATCTTGAAATTCTTCCGTAGGTTGGCTTCATTCCTACCACACCGCATAGAGAACAGGGCTGCCTTATTGAGCCGCCCGTATCGGAGCCAAGGGATGCTATTGCTGAGCGGGCTGCCACGGCAGCTGCAGAGCCACCTGAAGAGCCTCCGGGAACTCTTTCAAGGTCCCACGGATTTTTTGTCACCCCAAAAAATGATGTCTCCGTTGAAGAACCCATGGCAAATTCATCAAGGTTGTTTTTTCCTACAAATATGGCACCTTTTTCTCTTAATTTTTTTATGACGGTTGCATCGTACGGTGCAACAAAATCTTTAAGCATTTTTGAAGCACAGGTCATCTTCTGACCTTCAACAAGAATATTATCTTTTATTGAAAGTGGAATTCCGAAAAGGTCCGGAATTTCTGTTTCAGACAATTTCTCAAGTTCTTTATCCTTTAATTTTGCAGCTTCAATGCTTTTCTCTTTTTCCACAGTTATATAGGCGTTTAATTTATCTTTAGTATTCTCAATCCTTGAAAGAAGTTCTTCTGTTATCTCAGACGGCCTTATCTCTTTTTTAGACATAAGAGAAGAAAGCTCTTTTAACGATTTAGTTATCAACTCCATTGTTTGCCTCCGTTATTTTTTAACCACTTTTGGAACTATGAAATGTTTCCCGTTTGTTTCCGGTGCATTCATAAATGTTTTTTCATAAGGAAAACTCATTCCCGAAATATCTTTCCTTAATACATTTTCCTGAGGGATAATTTGGAATTTCGGATCAATCCCTTTTGTATCAAGCTCGCTTAGCTTTTCAACAAAAGTTAAAATATCGCTTAGCTGCTCCTGAAACATTTCAACTTTATCTTCAGTTAACGACAATCTTGAAAGAAGAGCTATGTGTTTTACCTGCTCTTTTGAAAGTTTCATCTACCTTCTCCTTTTCTTATGAATTTATCAGCCTAAATTATACTCCTATTTTTCCGTTTAATTTAAGAGTTTCTGAGGAACGCTTTTATAATTTCTATCGTTTCCTCTATTCTTCGCTTGGCTTCCACATTGGAAGAGTGGCATTTAAGTTCTATATTCTTCTTTAGCTTTATTTCTTTCGTTAGCACCATCTCCTCAAGCCATTTTATGAAATCCTCTCCGTTTCCCCCAAATTTACTGTAATTTCCCATATCGTAATCTATATCAATAGTTTCTATTTTCTCCTGAAATTTCCCTACAAATCTTTTAAGGTCATCTACGGTCCTTACAAGTTTATATCCTGGTGGCGAAAATCTATTATCGTCAAGGTACAATTTCATGGTTTTCTCCGTATAAATGATAAAATTTGTAAAGTAAAAGTGGAGGTGGAAATGAAACTAAAAATCTTCCTAATTATTATAGCCATTTTATCTTTTTCCGGATGTGTGAAAAATTTCCATCCAGGATATTCTATTGTTCTGACTCCTGAAAGGATAGAAAAAGAGTTAAAGAAAGGCTTTCCTGTAAAGGAGAAAGTTGATAATATTACAGTAACTTTGAGAGATCCTGAAGTGAAAATAAATAATAACCGAATTTTTATAGGAACATATTTAAAAAGTGAGCTTTGGGGATTTTCCGTTTTAAGGGGGACTATCTCTGTCTCAGGGATTCCTAAATTTAAAGAATCTACTAGAAAACTTTATATAGAAGCATTTCAAATTGAAAAACTAACAGTGAATGGAAAAAAAATGGAGGATGAAAACTTAAAGAAGGTTGTTTCTCTGTTTTTTAAAAGAGTAATAGGAGAAATTCCTGTTTATACTTTCAAGAAAAAAAGCAAAATAAAATCTATAAAAGTTCAGAATGGTAAAGTTTATTTGAAACTCGGGTTCTAATATATCTCTATGTTTTCTATGTCAGGTTCCGGGTCAGGATACCTCATATTTAACGACTCCAGTTTCTTGGTTATGATTTTCGCGACTATATAGTTTCTGAACCATTTTTTGTTTGCAGGTATGATATACCAAGGAGCGTAGAAAGTACTTGTTTCCGATATGGCCTCATTATATGCTTTTAGATAGTCTTCCCAGTATTGTCGTTCTTCAACGTCCTCTTTCAATAATTTCCACTTTTTCTTAGGGTTGTTAAGTCTTTCGAGAAGCCGTTTTTTCTGTTCTTCTTTGCTTATGTGAAGGTAAAATTTCAAAATAACCGTTCCTTCATCAAAAAGAAGTTTTTCAAAGTTTCTTATATGTTCATACCTTTTAACCCAGGTTTTTTCCGAAATCAAGTTATGGACTCTCGTTATTAGAACATCTTCGTAGTGACTTCTGTTGAAAATTACAATTTCTCCGTTTCCGGGAACTTCTTTATGGACTCTCCATAGGAAATCATGAGCAAGTTCATCTTTTGAAGGAGCTTTAAAGTTTGCGACTCTTATCCCTTGAAGATGTACCTCTTTAAAAACATGTTTAATAGCTCCGTCTTTGCCTGCCGTGTCCATGCCTTGAAGAACTATCAGAATTCTTCTTTTTCCTTCAGCGTAAAGAGTATCCTGAAGTTCGCAAAGTTTGTCTTTAATTTTTGAAAACTCTTTTTCAAGGTCTTTCTTAGTCTTAAAGTTTTCTGAAAAATTAGCATCAATTTCATCTAAATTAAGTGGAATTTCCGGAGTTACCATATACCTTTCAAACACTATACCACCCCATCAATTGGAACGGAAGAATAGGCGTTTAAAGTAAAAGGGTCGCCGATTTCTTCATCCATTTTAAAGATTTTGTATCCAAGGAAAGCTACCATTGCTCCATTATCAGATGTAAATTCCATTTCAGGTACAAGTATTTCTACTTTCCTGTTTTTCTGAAGTTCATTAAGTTTCTCTCTTAAATAGCTGTTAGCGGATACACCGCCTGAAACGGAAATTCGCTTCATTCCTGTTTCGTTTATAGCTTTTTTTAATTTTCCAACAACATAGTCTATTGCTGTTTTCTGGAAAGATGCGGCTATCTGCTCTTTTGGATATCCCTTTTCCACCAGCCGCCTTACTGCTGTTTTTAAGCCGCTGAAACTCATGGAAACACCTTTAACCTGAGGTTTCGGAAGTTCTATATATTCTCCTTTGTAACTTCTGAAAATTTCATCTATTATAGGACCTCCGGGATAACCGAGTTCAAGCATTTTTGCAACCTTATCAAATGCTTCACCTATGGCATCATCAACAGTTTTCCCGATTATTGTATGGTTTGTAAAGTTTCTTGTTATGGTAAGAATTGTATGGCCACCACTTACAACAAGTGAAATAAATGGAAACTTAATTTCTTTCTCCTTTATAAATGGAGAAAATATGTGGGCTTCTATGTGATGAATTGCTTTGAAAGGTATATATTTAGCAAAAGCCAAACCTTTGCCGAAGGTAAAACCTACAAGAATTGCCGGTAAAAGCCCCGGTGTATTCGTTACGCAAACAAGTTCAATCTCTTCGACAGTTATATTGGCATCTCTGAGAGCTTTATTGAATACTGGTTCCATATTATTTAAATGCTCTCTTGCTGCGATTTCGGGAACAACTCCCCCATAAGGTTTATGAGCACTGTACTGGGAGGAGATTATGTTCGATAAAATTTCTCCCGTTGTTCCGTTATAAACAGCAACGGACGTGTCGTCACAAGATGTGTCTATGCCTATTACTTTCATTTTTTTTCCTTTTCAAGGATTATTATCTGATTCCCCAATGTTTTTACCGTGAGGTTAAAGAGATTTCTTAATTCTCCATATTCTTTTGTAGCTACCTTTTCCTTTTTGAGAACAAGGGAAAATTCCATCTCCATTTTATCATTTCCTTTCATTTTCCACCAAATATTGATTGAACCGACGTTATTTGAATAGTTAAAGTCCTCTGGTAGAAAAGCGATTTTATAACCTTTCGGAATAGTTATTTCAACTTTTGAATGTTTCATCATTTTGTATCCGATAATATATGAATAGGTTCTCTCTCGGGAAGCAACGAGAGATATAAGTCTTTTATATGTTGGAGTAGGAACATGTATTAGCATTATATGAGCTGTTTTTGTTCCATAAAACTCACTGTTTCCGTTTATTTTAATCCGAACATTTTTCAGGTTAAGATTTTTATAATTGGATATTTCGAAATTTCTTAGATTAAAGCCGGGGATTACAGAGGCCGCAATTTTTTCAACGAACTGTTTTTCCTGATTTGATGTGTTAAATCCTGAGAGAATTGCCCTTTCTCTATGGGCGTAAACTCCGCTATATATGAAATGGAAATTCCCTGAGAGGTTCCCCTCTTCATCTATATTGAAAGAGCCTCTGAACTCTTCTTTGTTCGTTTGAGGTGGAAATACAGGTGTTTTTTCGATAATTCCATTTCTATTTTCCATGTCTATTATAAGAACATGTCTTCCCTGATCTGCTGCAGGAAGCTCTTCAAAAGGAACGGTATCGGAAGTAGTATCAAGGAAAAGCCATTTTCCTTTCCATTTTATTGCTGCTATTTCGTGATTAAATGCCGAGGGTGTTGGCATTTTAATGTTCATATCGGCAATACCTATGGTTGGGATAAGGACAGGGTACCCTCTAATTCCGAGAACTTTTAACATTGCTATCAGTAAAGTGGCATGGTCTTTACAATCTCCATAACGGTTTTTGAGAATAGAAGATGCCGAATGGGGTTTATATCCGTTTATTCCAAATTCAAGTCCTACATATCTAATGTTTTGAGAAACAAAGTTATAAACGATTTTTATCTGTTTCTCTTTATCCCTTATCCCTTTTACAAGATTTAAAGTTGTTTTTTTAACGGTTTCATCCGGTTCTACGGCTTTTTCCGCAAGTTCCGTGTACCATTTTGCAATTTGATTCCAGGATTGCAGAGAAGTTATTGAAACCTTTTTGGCGATTTCACTAAAAGGAGGCATTGACTGTTCTTCTTTGATAGGAGGAACACTATCTATACTGTAGATGTAGATTGTTTTTCCGTTTTTTCGTTCGATTGTAGGTTTATCAGACAGGTTATATTCTTTTATCTTTATTTTCTTTTCTGTTGGAACTTCTATTCTAAAGGAAGTGTGTTCTATGGGGTAAGTTGATTGGAAAAAGTTTAGAGCCCAGAACTGATTTTTTATATAAGGTTTAACGGTTTTTATTACGAAGCCGTATTTAAGAATAGCTCCCGGTTTTGTCGCCGGCATTGAGATTGTTTGATATCTCAAATCGGAGTATATTGGAGCCATAGCTTGAAATGGGGGATATACGATATTAAAAGCTTCTTTTTGAGGCTTTACTATTTTTCCGTCAGGTAAAACGGTGTAGGCGTATAGAATTTTTACTTTTTGGTGTTCGTGAGAAAATGGAATTACTATTTCGCCAAAGTCGTTTGTTCCCTGACGATTTAGAATTTTTATCTCTTTTTCCTCTTTCCAAATTTTTCTTCCGTCTTTGAAAAATTCAACTGTAACGTTATCGTAGATTATTTTTGCTCCGTAAGTTGATGCTTTGGCAATACCGGTAAAGAAAATTAAAAACAAAATAATTAGATTCCTCAATTTACGCCTCCGTTACAATCTTTTGATAATATTTAAAAGCAAATATACCAAAATTTTTCAAAGAGGGTTCTATGGATTTGGAAAAAAGAGAGCTTTTAAGGACTTTGCCTTCTGTTGACAAGTTTTTATTCGCCGTTCCTGATGATTTAAAAGCGCGTTTTAGTCGTGAGTTTTTAGTTTATACCATAAGGAAGGTTTTGGAAAGATTGAGAAAAGATATTCTTTCAGGTAAAGTATGTTCTGTATATGATGGTATTTTAAACGAATATTTGAGCAAGATTTTGGAGGAAAGTATAGAGGAGTTTAATCTTAAAAAAGTTATAAACGCTACGGGAGTAATAATTCACACAAATATTGGGAGAGCTCCAATAGGAGAAGAAGTTGCAAATTATGTTAAAAAAATAATGACGGGATATTCTAATCTTGAACTTAATCTTGAAACCGGAAAACGGGGAATTAGAT
>JALSLT010000067.1 GCA_026988135.1 Desulfurobacterium sp. | reverse complement strand
CCAAATATCAAATCCACTCTTGTAGCGGTATAGCGTACCTGTCCTATATTTCTATCTATGCCTCTGAAAATTTCTCTTCCATTCTCTTTATCAACTGGCTCCCGGTACACAGACATACCAAGAAGGTTAACAAATTTGCCAAAACACAACCTTATCAGTAAAAATACCGTATTCACCTACATTTAAAGCAAGTTTTACAATCAAAACTTGTCAACCGTACATTTAACATTTGAATAGTACAAAAGCCTTATACCGTTTAAAACTTTCACTTCACATATACCTTTTTTTCTTTTCCCTTCTATTAAATATCCCTTCTTTTTCTCCATAATTTTCTCTCGACCGGATTTTAAAGACTTAAAGGCTTCGGAAACTCCAGGAATAAGAAAATCCGGTATAGTCTCATTTGTAGATGAAACAACTTCCTTAACCGCACCTTTACAAATCTTATAGTTCATTATGGAGCTTCCTTTTTTTTTCCACTCTTTTCTTATCACGGAAACTAAAGAACAATCATAATATTTTCCGTTATATATCCCATATCTTGTTATATACCCAACCTGCCACTCTTCATTTTTCTCTTTCATGGCAATCTCAAGAGCAAAAGCGGCATCTCCCCTCAGCTTAAAAGGGGTAGATTCAATGTAGTTTTCTTTCTTCTCCATCTGCTTTTGGACAGTAACTTTTTCTTTTTGTCGTGAAGCTGTTGTAATCTCTTTGCGAGAAGAAGCACATGAAAAAAGAATCAATGATAAAAGAAAAGATATAGCAATTTGTCTCTTTGACATTAAACCACCTCTCTCGTAAATTTCAAACTAAATAATAACATTAAACATGAGGATAAAATGAAAGAGAGAAAAAAACTGAAAAATTGGCTGATGAATCTGAAAAATTTCATAATTAAAAACGAAAATACAATAATAGTCGTTGAGGGAAAGCGAGACAAAATGGCTCTGGAAAAATTTGAAATAGGTAATGTGTATTCTCTAAAAGGCATGTCATTCCATAACTTTTCCGAAATGATAGCTGAAAAAATTAAACCTGATAGTGTGATACTTATAACCGATTTTGATTCAGAAGGGGAAATAATAGGGAAGAAACTACACGCCGTTATGGATAAATATAACATCTCCGTTAATACTTCATTCAGAGAAGCCCTCAGAGAAACGGAAATAAAATTTGTGGAAGAAATACCGAAAAAGTTATTACGAAGAAAATAGTTTAAAAACTTTTTTTATAACCGACACACCGATAAATACCATAATCCCCACCACTAATCCGACCATAACCTCAAGAAGTAAAGATGGAACCGAATGGAACCTCTCTTTTATAAAATGAAACACGTGAAGATAAATTCCACCGGCAACAGTTAACATGGCAAATGTTCCTACAACCTCAAGAGCTTTTATCGTTTTTGGAAGAAGAGCAATAAAAAACTTCCCAGTAACCCTTAAAAATTCGCTGTCATAAGATGTTAATCTTAATCCGAAATCATCCATCCTCACTATAAGGATAACAATCCCATAAACAAACAGCGTAGCAAGAATAGATATTAACGTAACGGTTACTACCTGGGTTAAAAACGGTCTATCTATAACTGTACTTAGTGCAATTATAACTATTTCAAGAGAAAGGATAAAATCCGTAATTACCGCTTCTTTAATTTTACTCTTTTCAAATTTCACCAAATCTTTAATAATAAACTTTCCCTCTTTCTTCTTTTCCCTGTGAAATAAAACCTCAAATATCTTTTCAACAGCTTCAAAAGAAAGATACGCTCCACCTGCCATAAGTAGATATTTAATAATAGAAGGGACAAATGCACTTAAAAGAAATATCAAAGGAAGAATAATCAGTTTATTTAGAAAAGAACCTTTAACTATTTCAAGAATTACCGGAATCTCTCTATCGGAAGCAAATTTTGACGACTTCTCCGCATTAACAGCAAGATCATCACCTAATAAACTGGTAGTTTTCTTTGCCGCAAGCTTTGAAGCCGTAGCTATATCGTCAAGAAGTGTTGCAACGTCATCTAGTAAAGCAAAAATTCCCGAAGCCAAAGCTCCTCCTTAAGTTAATTGGAATAACTTACTTCTGCTACTTTTTTCAAAGTTTCGTAAGGCTTACCTGAAGAAAGTATCTCAAGAGCCTTTTTTATCCCCTCCTCAGGTGAATGAACAATCCCGGCTACGTAAAAACCAAAACCGGCATTTAAAGCAACCATATCTCTTCTTGGAGAATCATCTTCTCCTTTTAAAACAGCTTCAACGATTTCCTTATTCTCTGCCAGCGTATCTGCAGCCTTTATTTCAGAAACATCTGCTCTTTTAAACCCAAAATCTTCCGGGGCTATTATATAACTTGTTATCTTCCCGCCAGAAAACTCGGTAACTTTTGTTCTATCGCATATAGTTATCTCATCCATACCATCAAATCCATGAACTACACACGCCCTCTCAACTCCAAGAAGAGAAAGAACATTTGCAAGTTTTTCCGTCAAATCTCCATTAAAAACACCCATCAACTGCTTTTTCGCGCCGGCAGGATTTGTAAGTGGACCGAGTATGTTAAAAATTGTCCTTACCCCTAACTCTTTTCTTGGCTTTACAACATTTGCCATGGCAGGATGAAAGACAGGGGCAAACATAAAACCAAACCCCACTTCTTCTATACACCTTACCACACCTTCCGGAGGGAGGTCTATTTTAACACCGAGAACATCCAAAATATCGGCACTACCACACCTGCTTGAAACGGAACGGTTTCCATGTTTTGCAACAGGCACACCGCCGGCAGCAAGAACAAAAGCAACGGTTGTTGACACATTAAATGTTCCTTTTAAATCCCCACCTGTTCCACAGGTGTCAATAACTTTATTTTGAAGGTCTTCAGATAAAAATACTTTTTTGCTTTTCTCTCTCATAACGGAAGCGGCGGCGGCTATCTCCTCCACAGTTTCCCCTTTTATCCTCAAAGCAATGAGAATCCCCGCTATTTGAGCCGATGTCAAATTACCCTCCATAATTGCATCAAAAAGCTTCTCTGTCTCTTTAAAAGAGATATGTTGTCCCTCAATAACGCTATCTAAAAATTTTTTAAAGTCCATTTCTCCCCCATTAAGTCAAACTTTTCAAAAGAAAATTCCATAACTATTCTATCAATTTTTTCACTTTTCCCATCATGAATAAAGAAGAGATGAGACAAACAGGAGCAATCGGAAGCTCCAAAACCATTTACCGGATAAAATTTTTCCAAGAATAACCCGGCTATTTCGCACTCAACTTTCAAATTAGAAAAACAGTAAACAATAAAAGGTTTAAAAAACGGGGAAACAGACAAGAAATCAAGATGCCAATGTTTTCTTTTTCTTCTTTTAAGGTGTCTCTCTATCCGGGTTTTAAGACCCCCCTGCCCAAATGCAGAGCCAACATAACAGTACATTCCACTGTTTAGAAAAAATTTTCGGGATTTAACTCTCACTCCCCTACTCTTTATATAATTAAAAACAATAAGATACGTTCCCTTATCCAAAGGAAATTTCATCTGGAATATTTCTCCAAAATAGAAAGTGCAACATTTACACCGTCAATGGCAGAACTGGTTATACCGCCTGCATACCCGGAACCTTCCCCGGCAGGATAAACGTTAGAGAATCCCACAGCTAAATAGTTTTTATCTCTCAAAATCTTAACAGGTGAAGAGGTACGAGTTTCAACACCTATAAGGGTAGCTTCATCGGAAACAAACAGTCTCAATCTTTTCTGCCAATGATTAAATGCAGCTTTAAGAGCTATCGTTATAAAGGAAGGCATCAATCTATCAAACCTAACAGGTGAGATTTCAGGAATAAACCCGTATTTGGGCAGGTTTCTAACAGAAGTCTCATTATCTTCCAAAAAATCCATAAGATTCTGTGCCGGCATCGCATAATCGTAACCGGCGGATATAAATGCTTCTCTTTCAAGTTTTCTCTGAAATTCAATGGCTTTAAACGGATTATTTTCAAAATCTTCGGGAAACACCTGAACCACTATGGCACTATTAGCCATAACTCCTTCCCGAGCAAAATTGCTCATTCCATTTGAAACAACTGTATTTTTCTCCGACGACGAACAGATAACTACTCCACCCGGACACATACAGAAAGAAAAAACTCCTCTGCTTCCGAACTTTGCCGTAATAGAATAATCTGCAGGAGGAAGAATAGTATCTTCACAAAACTTTCCATACTGCATTTTGTTTATAAGTCGCTGCGGATGAGCAATTCTTACACCAACGGCAAAAGGTTTGGCTACAAGTTGAAAACCTCTATTTTTAAGCATTAGAAAGGTATCCCTTGCACTGTTACCAACAGCAACAACAATGTCATCAAATTCTTTTGAAAACTTTTCTCCGGTAAATAAATCTTGATAAAACAACTTTACTCTACTATCAGCCTCCATATCATAAATGAAAGAAGAGAAATTAAACTTTACACCTAAAACATCCAAAGCTTTTCTAAAAGAAGGAATTATCTTTTTTAATCCGTCGGTCCCGATATGCGGCTTTGAAAGATATAAAATCTCTTCAGGTGCCCCATGCTCCACAAAAACCCTATAGATAAAATTTTTCTTTCTATCTTTAACTCTGGTTGTAAGTTTTCCGTCGGAAAAAGTACCTGCGCCACCTTCACCAAACTGCACATTGGAGTTTTCATCAAGCTCCCGTTTCATCCAGAATTTTTGAACATCCCTCTCCCGCTCCTCAACAACCTTCCCCCTTTCAAAAACCGTAACTTCTGCTCCTCCCTTTGCAAGAACATAAGCAGCAAAAAGCCCTGCAGGTCCACTACCAATCACAGCAACTTTAACGGATTTGGAAAGAAAAGGTATTTTTAACTCTTCAACAGGTTTGTAAGGTTTTGCAATTTTCTCATCTATAAATTTTCCTGCTAAGTTTTCAGGAAGGTCAAACATTAACCTGTAATGAAATTCAGGTCTCTTTCTTGCATCAAGAGACTTTCTCACAATTTCAAAACTAATGGGTAATCCCAAAGATTTAAGTTTATGCTCAAGACTTTCTCCGAGTTTTACCCTTATATCGACTTCTAATTTCATCACGGCACCTCTATATGAAGCTCTTTTAAAAACTCCCTAAGACCCTCTTCAAAGTGCTCCACCTCGGTTTCATAATCTTTAACAACAGAACTATCAAGAAGTTCTATATCAATAATAACAATTTCTTCAAACTTCCTAAGCCCCAGCCTTTTTTCAACTTTTTCCTTCAAGTATATCAGAGAATCACTCTTTAAAACTTCTGCTTTTTCAAGTACATCACCTATAAACTTTTCCGCATTATCTATATCTCGCTGCTTTACTCTCCCTGATAGAAAAAATGTAAAGGAAACTTTAACGGGTTTATCCATAGGAAAAAGGTGCATCCCATACTTCTGTTTCTGAATATGAAACTGAAAAACAGCCTCTCTTTGGGATGCAAGAACTCCGGGATTGTTAATTATAAACGGTTTCATCTCTCCGTAAACACGCCTGTGGGAAATTTTTTTATAGTTAGCTTTACTTGGAATTTTTCCAACAAAATAAAACCTAAACTTTTCCATAAAAACTCCTAAAAACGAATGCTATAATTTGCTTCTGCCAGAAAGATATTACCAAAAAGGAATCGTACATGGGAAAACAGGGCGAACTTGAATACTTAAAAAAAACAGTTGTAAAAAAGTTAATCTGGATTATGTCACTCCTTATTGGAGTTGTTCTTATCTCAACAATAGGTACAATGCTTATAGAAGGATGGTCATTTTTCGACTCTTTATGGCATGTAGCCATTACTATATCAACGGTGGGATACGGAGAGATTCATCCTTTAACAAAAGCGGGACGCATATTTACAATGCTTATAATAACCATTGCTTTTGGCGTTTACGCTTACGGAGCATCTACCATAGCTTATATGGTATTTGAAGGAGACCTTAAAAAATATTTTTCCTTAAAGAGGTTAGAGAAAATGATATCTCAAATGAAAAATCATACAATAGTATGTGGACTCGGAAGAACAGGATTTTCAGCTATTCACGAACTTCATAAGGAAAAAATACCATTTGTACTAATTGAAAAAGACCATGAGAAAATAGACAAAGCTCTTGAAACTTTTCACAATATGAGATACTTAATAGGAGACGCCACAAACGATGAGACTCTGCTTAAATCCGGTATAAAGTCGGCATCCAACCTAATCATCACGACATCGAACGATTCGGAAAACCTCTTTATTACTCTTTCTGCAAAGAATTTAAACTCCCACATAAAAATAGTATCAAGAGCTTCGGAAGAATCGAGTATTCCAAAGCTTAAAATGGCAGGAGCCGATGAGGTAATATCTCCAAACACAATAGGCGGAATACGTATGGCATCTATGGCAATAAGACCAAATGTTGTCAGCTTCCTTGATATCGTAACAAGGCACGGAGAAATAGATCTTCGCCTTGAAGAGGTTAAGATTCCCCCCGATTCTCCGATTCACGGAAAACTTTTAAAGGATGTGCAGATGCCACAGAAAACCGGAGTTATTGTTATCGGAATCAAAAGAGCTGACGGTTCTTTTATCCTAAATCCTGTATCAACTACAATGCTACTGAAAGGAGATACAATAATAATTATAGGAACTTCCGAACAATTTGAAAAACTCAAAAAACTTCTAAGCGGAGAGATAAAAAATGGAGATTCAGAAAAAACTGGATAAGCTTCTCACTCTTTTAAATAAAGAAAACCTTCTTTTAAAAAAAGGAATATCTGAAACGGAAACAGCAGATGAACTCCTTAAAATTACAGAAGCCAAAAGAAAAATGCTAGCAGAACTTGCCGAATTTGAAGCAAAAGATATGGAGCAGTTCAAAGAAAAATTCAAAGAGATGGAAAATCTTAACAAGCGTAATCAAAAACTGCTTCTTAATAACACGGATATACTCGAAGAAACAATTAAAACCCTAATACCGGAAGAATATCTGGATACTTATTCAAAGAATGGAAAAATAACCGGAAGTAAAACAGTCTTCGGAAAAAAAGCCTAAAAATTTTCAACGTATTGACGATAATAGAAGTAGATAGAATTACGGGAGGTTAGAATGGCTCTTCTTTACGCTCTATCGGTAGCGGGGCAATCACTTTTGACATATCAATCTGCCATAAACGTAACGAACAAAAACATCTCCAATGCTTTTAGCGAAGGATACTCCCGTGAAGAACCGGTCATTGCCGATCTCCCTGCAAAAAGTGGTTCCTACATTCAAAGCATAAGAAGATTAACAAGCAAAATCACCTTTGGAAGACTCATAGAAGTAAATCAGGAAGCTGAAGGACTTAATAACTATAAAGACATTGTTACTCAGACGGAAGATGTATTTAATGAACTTTCAGGAAGTGGCTTCGGTGAAGCTCTAAACGAATTTTTTGCTTCTTTAAATGATATATCGGTCAACCCTGAAGACACCTCCGCAAGATATGAAGCAATATCCAAAGCAAAATCGGTTGCCGGACGAATAAAGCAAAGTTATTCCTTCCTTTCCGACATAAAAGATAAAACAACCCTCGGTGTAAAAGACAGCGTTGATAATATAAACAGACTAACCGATAAGCTGGCTAAAATAAATGACAATCTCAAATTCTTTTACAATTCAAACCCTGACAGATATAACGAATATCTCGATGAAAGAGACAGAACACTTAAAGAACTAAGTTCATTAGTAGATACAAAAGTCGCTTTTCATGATGACGGAACCGTAGATGTTTCAACAGCAAAAGGATTTGCTCTTGTGCTTCAAACACAAAGCAAAGCATTATCTTTTGAAACAGACGGCAACAACAATCCCGTTATAAGATGGAGCGGGACAGACATAACCAAAGAATTTAAAGACGGAAAACTCGGTGGATATATAAAAGGAATCAACCTTATAAACGATACCATAACAAAGTTAAACAATTTTACTACAGAATTCGCAACTGCTATCAACAACCAGCAACAAGCAGGGTTTGATCTTAACGGAAATCCGGGAACTGCTCTGTTTGTTGATGAAAACGGTGGACCGATAGTGGACGCATCTAATATAACCGTAGGATTTGAAGACCCTGAACTTATAGCAGCATCTTCAGATGCAACATTTCCGGATTCAAATAACGAAAACATAAAAGCAATGATAGCTCTGGAAGATACAAAAATAGCAGGACTAGGAGATAAAACCTTTTCGGAATACTATACTTCTGAAATCGTAACCCCCATAGGAACAGAAGCAAATCGAACCGAAAACATGATAGCAACCACAACAGAAATCAGGGATTCTCTGGAGCAGCAACTGAATGAAATTTCAGCGGTTAACACCGACGAGGAGTTTATAAACTTGACAAAATTCCAAAGGGCATACCAGGCATCGGCAAAAGTTGTTTCCGTTACTGATGAATTAATCCAAACGGTATTAAACATGGTACAGTGAGGTGAAAGATGAGAATTGCTGATATAAGCTTGTTTAATATTTTCACAAAATATGACAACACAAGACAGAAAGAACTTGAGAGATATAATTTGGAAGCTGCCTCAGGTAAAAAAATATTAAAGCCTTCCGATGACATCGTAAACTTTGCAAGAGGCCAAAGATATAGAAAAATGAACCGGCAACTTGAAACATATTTAAGGAACAGTACTCTTGTTTTAAATAAACTTGATACTGCCGAATCCACAATGGGGACAATCGTTAACTCTGCCCAAGCCGTTCGGGTAAAAACCGTTCAAGTGATGAACACCGGAGTTATAACAGAAGATCAAGCACAGGCATTAAAAGATTACTTTATAAAAATGAAAGACTATATAGTAAATCAGGCGAATATTTCTATCGGAGAAACTCATCTCTTCGGTGGTGTAAAATCCCAAACAGCACCTTTCACAAGTGACGGAATTTATCAGGGAGAAACTACTGAAACCACAGCTTCCGTTTCCAAAGGAGTTGAGCTAAACACCACTTTCAACGGAGCGGAATATATGGGAGTCAACTATACTAACGGAAAAATTCTAATAGTTGACGTTATAGATGAAATAGTTAACGCCATAGATACCGGGAACATAGAGAATCTTGGCGATTTAACCATAAATGTCGATATTGATAATAGCGGAACCTCCACGCCGATGAAACTGCTTGACGCTTTTGATACCGGACTATCAAAAATAATGACACACCACTCAAAAATCGGTAGCCAAATAGCAACACTAAACGATTTGAAATCGCAAAACGAATCTTTAAAATTGAAATTTACAAATCTTGTATCGGAAATCGAAGATGCTGATTTTTCAGAAGTTATCAGTAACCTTCAGAAGAGCCAAACAGCCTATCAGGCACTTCTGGGTGCTATATCCGGAACAAAAGATCTGAGTCTTTTAAATTTTATTAAATAATTAAAGAAAAGGGATAAACCTTTCTCCTCCTTTCATTTCACCCCTCTATAGAATAAGGGTATTGAGATTTCATCGTTTTTGGATTAAATTGAAGCAGTCTTACTCATTCAAAATATTAATAGCAGGGAGAATTAATGAAGACAGTTTTGAAATTCAAATATCTTGACACAGAAAAAACCGGTATTGCAATAACAGACGAGAAGTTCGAAGTAAATCACGGAGAAGAAACAGTCGTTGAAACAGACAGAGGAATTGAAATAGTAAAAAACCTCGGAATTTACAGTGTATGTGATGAAACATTCAAATCTTTCGGGTTTAAAGAAGACTCCATTTTTAAAGTGATAAGAAAACCGACAGCAGAAGACAAAGAAAACTTTGAAGAAAATGAAAGTTTTTGCGAAACGGCAATCCCGATATGCAAAGACAAAATAAAAAGCCACAATCTTCCGATGAAACTTGTCAAAGCTTATACAACTTTAAACAGAGAACGTCTCGTTTTCTATTTCACATCTGAAACTAGAGTTGACTTCAGGCAACTTGTGAGAGACCTTGCATCCCACTTTAAGATTAGAATAGAACTCAGACAAATAGGTGTCAGGGATGAAGTAAAAATGGTCGGGTCAATAGGAATGTGCGGAAAAGAATGCTGTTGCAAACAATATCTCGAATGTTTTGATTCCATATCTCTTTCAATGGCAAGAATACAGGGATTACCCCCAAACCCGGCAAAACTTTCCGGAATATGCGGCAGACTTATGTGTTGTTTAAAATATGAAGAACCTATATATAAAATTCGCGAATTTCTTCCTCAAATAGGAGAAACAATCGCAATAAACGGAGGAAAAGGAAGAGTCCTCGACGTTAATATTCCTCTGGAAAAAGTAACGATAGAAGTGGAATCTGGAGTTAGAAACCTAATAGACATTAGAAACTTTATTCCGGAAGAAGCATGGAAAAAATATATAGAAGAGGTAGGAAAATTTGTTAACGACCGATTTAAGTGTTTCTCAAAAACCCACGTTGAAATTGAAGAAGAGTTACCGGAACAATCTGAATAAACTATTTATATTCAAAACAGCAGATAGTTTTCAGATTGAAGCTGTTTTTTTTCGGGGCAACACCCTCTGTATTTCTACCCAAATCGGATGTCCCGTAGGTTGCAAATTCTGTGCTTCCGGAAATAAAGGTTTTTTCAGAAACCTAACAACAGAAGAAATAATAGCTCAATACGTTATACTAAAAGACCTTTTAGAAATTTCAGGAATAGCAATAGCAGGAATAGGAGAACCGTCATCAAACTTTAAAAATGTAAGTAACGCAATTGAATTTTTCAAAGAGAAGCAATTAAAAGTAACAATTACAACAACCGGATTCGACACGGAAAACTTTAAAAATTTACTAAAAACAAAGCATGACGGAATCACTCTATCAATACACGGTTTTACCAAAGACGTGCGAAAAAAATTGTTCAAAAAACCATTTGAATTGAAGAAAACGGTTGCTATTTTCGAAAGCCATATAAAGGAAATAACCAAAACCCAAAGAAAAAAATATCAAGTTGGATATTTACTACTAAGAGATGTAAATAATCATAAAGAAGAACTTTTAAAACTTTCCGATTTCACCTCCAAATACAATCTAACCGTTATGCTCATGATGTACAATAAAATCGATACCGGAAATTTTTCTCCGGTATCACCTAAAGAATATGAAGAAATATTCCGTTTTTTAAGAAAAAAAAATATCAGAGTAACTTTAAGCAACCGTTTCAGAACCAACTCCTTGGGAGGATGCGGAACACTCACAATTGATAGGAAATAACCGTGAAAAATCGCTTTAGCTGTTATGTAAATATCGAACGTTTTCTGGGAGAACCGGTAAAAGAATTAGCCAAATTTCTATGCTGTTTCAGGCGGGGAAAGAGATCTGAAACCACTTTAGCTATTGCCCACCTTCTTAAAAATGTAGATACCATCAAAGAGTTCTATAAATTTAGAAATTCGAAAGAAAAAGAATCACTAATGCACAAATTACCTCTTGATAAAAACGAAACAGAAATACTCTGGAAACTGATAACCAGATTTTACTTTAAACAGGCAGAAAATTCCGCAGGAAAGACAATCCCCCAGAATGATGTGATAGCTATAAGAAAAGGAAGGCTCTTTGAAGAGATAGTTTACCATCTCGGACCTACAAAAAGGTGGAAAGTTGACCTTGTGTGTATGCACTGCCAACCGATGATAAACAGAAAAAAGATAGAGATATACTGCAATGGAAAACCATTAACAGGAAAAAATATAGACGTTGTATTTTGGGGAAAAGATTATGTAGAAGGATACGAATGTAAATCAAATCTAGCCTTCTTCTTTGAACTTGGAAAAAGAAATGATGAAAGAGGTAGAAAGATAAGAGACAAAATAAGATATCTTAATCTTTTAACCAAAACCTTGAAACAGCACTTTAAAGAAGTTGAAATAATCCTTGCAAGCTTCTCTCCGGATAGAAATTTTACAAAATACATACCAGATATAAAAAGATGGATTTTAAAATGCGATAAAGAAGAAAAAATCCACTTTAAGATAAAAACCATTAAGGATATTTTAAAAGAGATGGAATAGGGGGAACTCTCCCCCCTATAAATCACTCAAGATCTGTAATCTCTATATTATTCACATCTGTGGGATCTATATTGGTTTTTTCTATACATAAAAGTCCAGGTCTATTTAGAGCAGGGTCATTGTCATTAATATCAATAGCCATTTCATCATCTATAAACGCCTTTATTCTATTCCCTTCAACTCTTAAACGAACTGTGTACCAGCCATTTACAGGTTTAAAATTATTTATCCTGTTTTCGGCTATCTTAACATTACTGTTTCCTGCAAATTTATAAACTTTTATTTCTACAACTCCTCTAACTATAGGATTACCTGAGAAAGTTACTTTATAACCTGCAGGAGGATTTTCAGAAGCCCTAAATACAATCCCTACACCTTTATATCCTCCGGCTGTATGGTCAAACTTTATATCAAAATTTTTATATAATCTT